>JBKJRG010000125.1:0-13891 GCA_046594805.1 Opitutaceae bacterium
CGCTACGGGAAAAACTGATCCAACATCCGGCGGTCGCGCTTGGTCGGGCGACCGGATCCCTTCTCCCGCGCAATCACATGCTGCAGCCGTTGCTCCCGCGCTTTCGCAAACTCCTCCGGCGGCGTCAGGTCTTCGCAGAAATTCGCGACCAACTTCGCCCCGACCCGCGATGCCGGCACTCCGATGACCCGCAGCGTTCGGCGCACAATGCCCTGGGCCACGATGATGGTTTCGCCCGGCCGCACGCTGCGCGCCGGCTTCACCACGAGTTCATTTATAGTCACGCTGCCCGCGCGACAGGCATCGCCCGCGAGGCTGCGCGTGCGGAACAGCCGGACCGCCCAAAGCCATTTATCGACGCGGCCGGTGTCGGGAGGAGGAGTGCTCACGCGATGCAAAAAAAGAGGCCGCACGTCCAGCGACGCGCGGCCCCAAGCTCAGGTTGGACCCGGCTCAGCCTCATTTCTTGGCGAGTCGCGGAAACTCCGACCGCAGCCAGTCATCCAGCAACGCCTTTTCGTGGCGCAGCGTGTCCGAATGCGAGGCCATGCCGATTTTCATCATGAAGGCCATGTCGCGCAAATCGCGTTTGCCTTCCTTCACGATGTTGCCCTCGGCGTCGACCATCCGGAACGCGAACACCATGCGGGGCGGGTACAGGTCCTTGACGATGCGGATGTCGTCAAAATGGGGCCCGCGCCAAGGCTCGAAATCGCCGGCCATGTCGATGTCCGTGAACGTCACCGCGAGCTTTGAACCCACCGGCACGAAATAGCGCGCCTGCTGAATCAGGTGGTCGCGGATCTGGTCAAGGTACGTCGTGCGATGGACGTCGCCCGACATGGAGCTGTCCTTCACGTCGGTGAATTTTTCCGGTTCGAGGAAAAGCACTTCCGCACGAACGTCAGCGGGGGCCGGGGCCGGCCGGGCGGCATCCGCAAAGGGAGCCAGCCCGAGCAACGGTACGAGGAGAATTCGGTTAAGTTTCATGATGTTTTTTTGTGACGAACAGTAGCACAAAAAGGTTCCATTGCGAGCGACGGCCAAACCAGCCTCGTGACGTTGGCCAACCTGCGATCCCAGGCTTCAACTCTTGGGAAACCGCGCCGTTCGTAGTCCCGCCTTCGGTTACCCAACGTCCGCCGCTGGTTTCCGGCTGGTGCGCTCCGCATAGGCCGAGGGCGCCGAAGGCTGGAGCGTCACGACAACGTACTTGCTCGTCGGCGTATTGCTGCGCGCCGCCACGCTGTCGATCGGCACCAGGACATTGGTCTCCGGAAAATACGTCGCCAGGCAGCCGCGCGGGATTCGGTAAGGCGCAATCATGAAGGCCCGCGCCACGCGTTCCACTCCACCATGCCGGTTGGTCAGGTCGACCAATTCTCCCGGCTGGAACCCAGCGTCCCGAATGTCCTCCTCGTGCATGAACACCACGCGGCGCCCTCCGAACACCCCGCGGTAGCGATCATCGAGCCCGTAAATCGTCGTGTTGAATTGATCGTGGGTCCGAATCGTCATCATGACGAACTCGCCCGGGGCCACCACGGGGCGCGGGAGCGGAGCCACGACGAAGTTGGCGCGCTGCGACGGCGTCCGCCACTCGCGGCGGTCACGCGGCGCATTCGGGAGGTAAAACATTCCGGCGCGAATCCGGCGGTTGTAATCCTCAAAGCCCGGCACCACCCGCGCGATCCGATCGCGGATGAGATCGTAATTGGCCTCGAATTCGCGCCAGGGTATTTCACGCGCGACGCAGTAGGGCGGGTCTGGGACCCGCCCCTCCGAGTCCCCCGCGCCCTGGGGCGAGTCACAGACCCGCCCTACCTCGAACACCGCCCTGGCCAGCCGACACACGATGGCCGGCTCGCTCAACAACTGCGCGGACGCCGGCGCCAGTTTGCCGCGCGAGGAATTAATGATCCCCATTGAATCTTCCGTCGTCACAAACTGCTCGCCCGACGCCTGCGCATCCCGCTCGCTCCGCCCGAGGCAGGGCAGGATCAGCGCCACCCGACCGGTGACGAGATGGGCGCGGTTGAGCTTCGTCGCGACGTGCACCGTGAGAGAGCACCGCCGCAACGCCTCGGCCGTGAACTCAGTGTCCGGCGTCGCGGAAAGGAAATTCCCTCCCATCGCCATCAGGACGCGGACGCGACCATCGTGCATCGCGCGGATCGCATCGACCGTGTCGAAACCCGCTTCGCGCGGGGCCTTCATCCCGAACTCGGCGTCGAGCCGCTTGAGCCACCAGTCCGGCATTTTTTCGAAAATGCCCATGGTGCGATCGCCCTGGACATTCGAATGCCCGCGCACCGGGCACGGCCCTGCCCCCGGCCGCCCGATGTTGCCACGCAGCAGCAGGAAATTCATCACCTGCTGGATCGTGTCGACGGCATTGGGTTGCTGCGTGAGACCCATCGCCCAGCAGCAGATGGTCGCGCGCGATTGCAACGCGATCGCCGCGGCCGCGCGAATGTCCTCCTCCGCCACCCCGCTCAGGGCCACGATATCCTCCCACGAAGTCGCCCGAAGATCGGCCAGCAGCCCGCCCAGCCCTTCCGTGTGCTCCCGGATGAAAACGTGGTCGAACACCTCGCCCGGCCGACGCTCCTCCTCCGCGAGCATTTCTTTCATCAACCCCTTGAAGAGCGCGAGATCGCCGTTGATCCGCGGCTGGAGCCAGAGATCGGCCAACCGGGCGCCGCCGCCAAGCAGCGCGGGCAGCGCCTTGAGCGGGTGCATGAAATGCTGCGGGTTCGTGAATCGCTCGAGCCCGATTTCCGGCATCGGGTTGATCGAGACGATTTTCGCCCCGTTGCGCTTGGCCTCCTCGAGGGCGGAAAGCATTCGCGGATGATTCGTGCCCGGGTTTTGCCCGACGACGAAGATGGCGTCGGCCCGGGCGAAGTCCTCCAGCTTCACCGTGCCCTTGCCGATGCCGATGCTTTCGCCGAGCGCGACACCACTCGACTCGTGGCACATGTTGGAGCAATCGGGCAGGTTGTTGGTGCCAAAAAGCCGGGCAAATAACTGCCAGAGAAACGCCGCCTCGTTGCTCGTCCGACCCGAGGTGTAAAACGCCGCCGCGTGCGGCGACGGCAACGCGTTCAGTTCCGCCGCGATTAGGACGAACGCCTCGTCCCACCCGATCGGCGCATAATGCGCCGCGCCCGCGCGCAGCACCATCGGCTCGGTCAGCCGCCCCTGCGCGTTCAACCAATAATCGCTCTCCGCGCTCAAGGCCGCGACGGTATGTCGCGCGAAAAATTCGCGGCCAATCCGTTTGGCGGTCGCTTCATCTGCCACCGCCTTCGCGCCGTTTTCGCAAAACTCAAACGTGTGGCGCCCATCGTCCGGGCTGGGCCAGGCGCAGGACTGGCAGTCGAATCCTTGGTGCTGGTTGACTTGGAGCAGCGCCCGCATGCCCCGCGCGATGCCAGTCCCTCCGAGCAGCTGCCCCGTCTTGGCCACCGCCGCCAGGCCTGCCGCCGCCGCGCTCGTCGGGGCAAGCCGCGCCGGTTGATCTTCAGGCGGCGTTTGGGCGAAAGGCTTGGCGGGGTCGGCCATGCGCGAAACGTGGCGGGCGGCGACGCGCGGCGCAACCGCTTCGTGGCTAAAGGTGGGTCCGTCGACGCTCGCCCGTGGCCGGGCGGGTTTCCTGTTGGTAGTTCCGCCTTCAGGCGGAATCCGGGCGCACCAACCTTCCGCCTGAAAGCGGGACTTCCAACGACCTTACTTCGTTCCCGGCTGGCAGAGGCACGATGACGTCAGCTCGATGTCCGCACTGCGCCACACGCGCTTGAAACGCGCATCGACGCCCGCCGCTTCGGTCATCTTGTTCTGCGCCTTCAAGCTCTGGGCGAGACCGAAGAGCGACCAGCCATTCTCGGGCAGCCGCTTGAGATCCTCGCGATACACCTCTTCCGCGGCGCCGAACCGGCCGGATTGCAGCAAAGTCGCGCCGAGCGCATGACGCACCGGTAGTATCCACCCCGGCGGCTCGTCGTATTTCAGCGCGTCTTCGGCGACCACGGCGGCGCGCAATTGGGCGACCCCCGCCTCCACCTTTCCTTCGCGAACCAGGATTTCGCCTTCCAGCATCGGCGTCGCGACGGCCAGGATCCCCTGTGCCGTATTGTTGCCGAGTGTCTCCTCCGCCGTCACGCGTTTCGCCGCTGCGAGATAAGTGGCCTGTTCCGCACGGGCGGCCGCGACGTTGCCCTTCGCCGCGTGCGCGATGCCGCGCGCGGCGAGACGCAGCGCTTTCGTGAAGACCATGAAATCGGGATGGTCGGGCGCGGCGAGGATTTCGTCCCAAAGCCCGAAACGCACCATCACCTCGTACGGCATCGCAACCATGCCTTCCGTGGCCATCGCGTACTCCTTCACATATTCATCCGGCAATTCCGCCACCATCGCGCGAATGTGTTTCAGGGCGAGCGCGCGCTGTCCGGTCATCATCGCGGCGTAGGCCAGCATGTGCCCGTTGTGCGCGGAATAGCCGCTGATGAGATCGTTCGCCGGCGGCCGGGCAATCTCGCGATAACGCCGATCCGCATCCACCGCCTTGAGGTTGGCTGTGATCGCCTTGTGCCAGTCGCCGACGCGAATATCGATGTGCGAGGGCATGTGGACGTTGTGCGCCAAACCCGGCTGCGTGTCCCGCAGCCGGTCCGCCGCGGCGAGTGCGCGTTCCGGATGCGGCGAGGCTTCCACCGCGTGAATGTAGAGGTGATTCGCGAAGGGGTGAGCGGAGTCGAGCCGGAACACGGCCTCGAGGGTCGCGATGATCTCGTCCGTGCCGGGCTGCGCGTTGCCCTCCGGGCTCCATTGATTCCACGGGCTGAGATCCATCATCGCCTCCGCAAACAGCACGCCCACGTCGGCTTCCCGCGGGTGCGCCCGCCACGCATCGCGCATCGCATCGGCATAAGCGCGGTCGAGCGGGCTGCGATCCTCGGGCTGGGGCATGGCATAACGTTTCGCCAACGCCGCGATCAACACCCGGTCCACCGGTTTCGCAGTGGCCGCATATTTCTGCGCGAGCTGCAGTTCGCTCCAGGCCAGCGCCGCCATGGGCGGCGGCACGAGCGGGAAATTGATGTGCGGCCCGCTCGCGAGCGCGATGCCCCAATGCGCCATCGCGCACTCCGGATCCAGCCGCGCGGCTTCCTGGAACGAACGGATGGCGGCACCGTGATTGAAGCCAAAAACGAATCTCAACCCCTGGTTGAAATAAGCCTGCGCCTGCGGCGACTTCGTCGTGACGGTGTGCGTGTGCCTGCCCAAGCCTTCGAACAGCGGAAAGGCCGGCTGGCTTGCGGCGCTTTCGGCGCCGAAGCCGGGAATGCCGGGAGCCAGGGCGAGGAGCAGTGCGAGCGGGAAACGGGCGGACATCGGAGCATGCATGGGGGCCTTCGAATGGACGGTGGAAGCGTAGCGCCGCGGCGTCCCCCTCGTTATTCTCCGTTACCGGGCGGAAGGAAAGAAAACTTCGCCCGGTGACATCGGCGTTCCGCCCTGTTCCGAAGGCCTCGGGCCTGCTTTGCCTTTCGACCCAATCGCCCAATACTCGGCGTCGCTCCCATGTTCGCGAACCTGCTTCGACTCATCACGAATCGGCCACCGCCGGAACTGGAGCGTCATGCCTTCGTCGAGGAAGTCCGTGTCCGCGATTCCGAACGCCGCAACCCCCGGGTCGAACGTCTCATCCTGGCTTGCTGGATCCTGATCGCGATCAAGCACGTGCTGATCATCTGGGTGTGCCTTCGCTACCCCGTGCCATTCCACCAGCTCTGGGTCAATTTTCCGACGTGGCTGTTCGGCGTACTCGCCACCGGCCTGTACGCCTGGAAGGTGCCGCGGAAATAGCCGAGGCTCCAGGCATGGCCGCGGCCTGGGCCCCGCCCGCGGCGAACCTGTCGCCCAAGTTTTTGGTTTATGCTTCGCGGATTTTGAATTGGGCTTCCCGTTCCGCGCCGATTCCCGGCTCGCCACGCCCCCGCTCCTCCCATCAAAAGTCCCCGCCATGCCTTCCGTGCCTGGTCTACGCAGTCCCTACGCCAAGGTCGGCCGCATCGTCTACTTCGGGCGGATGCTCGACAAAATCCGGCTGCACGCCGCCGGCACGCTTCCAGCCGCGGACTACGCGCAAAATCTCGGCAAGGGTTTCGATGCGCGCTGCTGTTCCTTCCTGCGCGTCGACTACGACGAGTTGAAGGCCCGGGTGCTCGCTGGCGGCCAGACCGACGCGCAACTGCTGGCCTGGGCGGAACAGCGCGGCGTCCCGCGCAACGACGAGGAGTGCGAGGTCTGGAACGGTTTCATGATGAAGCGCGGCCTCCGTGACCCCGGGGCCGAGATCCTGGCCAAGCGGATTCGCGAAAGCGGGCTCGAGGGAAAACCGGTGCTCACGATGTTCGATTACATCGATTTCGACGAGGGCCGTGATCCCGTGACAGCCAAGTCCTGGGAATCGCCGGCCTAGTCCGCGCGCTGGTTTTTTGCCCGACCCCTCCCGATGCCACCCACCCGCGCTCCACTCGTGATCGTCCTGATGGGCGTCGCAGGCAGCGGCAAGACCACCATTGGACTGAAGCTGGCGGCGGCGCTGGGCTGGAGTTTTCGCGATGCGGACGATTTTCATCCGCCGGAAAACGTGGCGAAGATGAGTGCCGGCACTCCGCTGACCGACGAGGATCGCGTGCCGTGGCTGTCGGCGATCCGCGCTTACATCGAAGCGTGCCTCGAGCGGGGTGAGAGCGCGGTGGTGACCTGCTCCGCGCTGAAGGAGAGCTATCGCGTCATCCTCGTGAAGGATGCGGCCGGCGTGCACCTCGTGCATCTCACCGGTGGCTTCGAACTCATCCTGGAGCGGATGAACCGGCGGCAGGGGCATTTCATGAAGCCGGAAATGTTGCGGTCACAGTTTGCCACGCTGGAGCCGCCCGGCAACGCACTGGCCGTCGACATTGACCGTTCACCGGATGAAATTGTGAGCGAGATTCGGCAGGCTTTGTCGTTGTGAGGCGCGAGCATCTGTTGCGTCATCGGCCCTCGAAACATGCAACCCGCCGCCGCCAAGCGCCTGAAATTACTGGCCAGCGCCCTCAGCGTCATGCTGTTGCTGGCCGTGCTTTTTGCGGGCTGGTTTTATGGGCGGTTGCGCAGCAGCCGCCCGCAGCTCGACGGGGAAGCCAAAGTCGCCGGCCTCTCCGCCGAGGTGCGAATCACCCGCGACGCCCTCGGCGTGCCCACCCTGCAGGCCAAGGACCGCCTGGACATTGCGCGTGGCCTGGGCTGGCTGCACGCCCAGGACCGCTTCTTCCAGATGGATCTCTATCGGCGCAGCGCGGCCGGCGAGCTGGCCGAGATTTTTGGCCCGCGAGCCCTCGGTCGGGACCGGTTGATTCGCCGGCATGGGTTTCGGAAAATTGCCGAGCAGGTGATGGCGCAGGTCCCGGCGGGCGAGCGCGCGCTCCTGGAAGCCTACACCGGCGGGATTAATGCGGGGCTCGCCGCCTTGCCCGCACGACCATTCGAATACCACTTCCTGCGCGTCACCCCGCAACCGTGGCGCGCGACGGACAGCGTCCTGGTGATCTTTGCGATGACGATCGATCTGCAGGATGAGAATGGCCGCTACGAGCAGACGCTGATGACACTCCGCGACCAGCTTGGGCTGGAGGGACTCGCGTTCTTGAACCCGCTGATCACGCCGCAAGACTCCGCACTCGACAGCAGCGTCGCACCACTGGCGCCGATTCCTTCCCCAAAAACGCTCGATTTGCGCAAGCCCAAGGTCAGTGCGAGTCGCGACGGCCGCGGAGAATCGATCGCGAACGGGGAGAATTTTTCGCGCCGGCGGGATCTGGCGCGGGCGGAAGCGCTCGCAGCCGAGCAATACCCTCATCCCCCGCGCGATCCTGAAATGGTGCCGGGTTCAAACGCCTTCGCGCTCTCCGGGGCGCACACGGCCACCGGCGCTGCCATGCTCGCGAACGACATGCACCTCGATCATGCGGTGCCAAACACGTGGTACCGCGCGTCGCTCGAGTACGCCGGCCGAAAGGTAACCGGCGTAACCTTGCCCGGCACCCCGGCCGTGGTCGCCGGCAGCAACGGCCAGATCGCCTGGGGCTTTACCAACAGCTACGCGGACACCGGGGATCTCGTCCTGGTGGAAACGAGGGGAGATCTCCCCGGCTGGTACGACGCGCCCGGCCATCCCGACGGGCTCAAGCTGGAACAGCGGCGCGAGGTTATCCGGGTCAAGGGCGCTGACGATGTGACGGTGGACTTTCCCTGGACCATTTGGGGCCCGGTCATCGGCGCGAACGAGCGCCACCAGCCCCTCGCGCTGCGTTGGCTATCGCATGAACCCGCGGCAACCAACTTCGGGCTGCTTGCGCTGGAAGAGGCGCAGGATGTTTCCGAGGCAGTCGCGATTGCGCATCGCGCCGGCATCCCGCCGCAGAACTTCATCGTGGCCGACCGGAGTGGCGACATCGCCTGGACGATCGCGGGCCGGCTGCCGCGCCGGGTGGGCTTCGACGGACGATTGCCGGTCAGCTGGCGCTTTGGCGATCGTCGATGGGACGGCATGGTCGACCCCGCCGAGGTGCCGGTGATGTCGACCAAGCCAAAAGCTTCCGCCGCGGAAATCCCGCTGAGCGACGGCCGCATCTGGAGCGGCAATCAACGTCACGTCGGCGGCGCCGCGCTCGCCCTGCTCGGGGACGGGGACTATGCGCGCCCCCACCGCGCGCGCCAGATCCGGGACGGTCTCAAGCCACTCGAGCAGGCGACCCCGCGCGACCTGCTGGCCGTGCAGCTGGACGACCGTGCGCTTTTCCTCACGCCGTGGCACAAGCTGCTGGTCGACACGCTCGCCCCCGCGGTCACGGATGCGAAAAAAGCGCGGGAGCGGCTGCTCTATTACGCTAAAAATTGGGAAGGACGAGCCAGCCGCGATGCCGTCAGCTATCCGCTGGTGCGGGAATTCCGCCTGGCGGTGTATTCGCGGATTTTCACTCCCATTTTTGCCGCGTGCGTCGAGATCTTTCCGCGGTTCGAACCGAATGAACTGCAGCTCGAGTCGGCGGCGTGGGCGCTGTTGCACGAAAAACCCATGCATCTCCTCGATTCGAAATATGCGAACTGGGACGAATTGCTGGTCGCGGCGACGGACGACGTGATCCGGCAGGTCGACCGGCGGGGCCGGTCGGTGCCGCAGGCGAACTGGGGCTGGCACAACACCGCGCGCATCCGCCATCCTTTTGGCAATCTCCTCCCCTCCTGGATGCCCGGCTGGCTGAACATGCCGGCGGATCCGCTGCCCGGGGGCGCGGACATGCCGCGCGTCCAAAGCCCGGGCCATGGCGCCAGCGAGCGCCTGGTGGTTTCGCCCGGGCGCGAAGACGAGGGCATATTCCACATGCCCGGCGGCCAAAGCGCGCACCCGCTCTCCCCGTTTTTTGCCGCGGGCCACGCGGCTTGGGTGCGGGGCGACCCCACGCCATTCCTCCCGGGAAAAACCGTCCACACCTTGCGGCTCACGCCGTGACGGCGCAGTTCCGCGGTTTTGGGTTGTGGGTTTTGGGTTTTGGGTTGGCGTGTGACCTAACCCAAAACTCAAAACCCCAAACTCAAAAACTGCGCGCTCGTCGCGCTCCATGAAGAAGAAAAAGCGCAGTTATTCCGTCTACCTGGGCGGCGAACTTTTTTCGCTGAAGCACCTCATCGGCAATGCCTGGCTGGCCGAGGCGATTTACGAGAAGTCGCATGGCCGGTTCCGCTGCGTGCTCCCGCAGGATTTCACGGAGTTGCGCGGCCGGAGCGGCCGGGTGATTCGCGACGCCAACCTGCGCGCGCTCGTGGCGTGCGATCTCGCGCTCTTCAACTTCGACGGCACCGACCTGGATAGCGGGACCGTCGTGGAGTTCATGTTCGCGAAGTTCGCCGACCTGCCCGCCGTCCTGCTGCGCACCGACATCCGCAATGCGGGCGACTACCGCAAGGAACCGTGGAACCTGATGGCGAGTTACTTTCCGCGGACGGCGAATGTTTTCGTGCCCAGCCTTTTTGCCTATCGGGGCGGCCTGCAACGCCGGCACCGGCGGCTCGAGGATGCGCTCCGGCTGGCCGGACAGCATAGCTCGGCCGCGGCCCAACTGGTCTGTGAGCAAGTCGCCGCCCAATGTGTGCGGGCTTTCGATCGCGTGCTGGCGCTCCCGCCCGTCATGCCCCGCCACCTGCGCGAGGAGGCCTACCAATGGCTGCCCTTGGCGAGCGATCTCCGTGGCAAGCAAAAGGAGATCCGCAAGGAGTTCGAGCGCTGCCTCGAACACAAGGTGGAGCGGGATCTCCTTTGATTGCGGATTGGCGATTGCGGATTGCGGATTAGAAACGGAGCTCACGCCAACGACACCCCCGTCCCGCTCCGCAATCCACAATCCGCGATCCGCAATTCTCATGCCCCTCCACGTCCTCGACCATCCGCTCGCGGCCCACATCATTACGCATCTGCGGGACAAGACCACGAAGCCGGCCACGTTTCGCACCTTGGCCTATCAGATCAGCCTGTTGCTCGCCATCGAGGCGACCAGCGAGCTCGAGACCGAGGCCAAGGAAATATTCACCCCGCTCGAGCGGATGAGCGGCCGGGTGCTGGCGCATGAAACCCTCGTCGTCGTGCCCATCCTGCGCGCCGGGCTGGGCATGGTGCAGCCGTTCACGGATATTTTTCCCGACGTGAGCGTGGGCTATGTCGGGATCGAGCGCGATCACGAGACCGCCAAGCCGCGCAGCTATTATTGCAAGCTCCCCCCGCTGGCCGGCGCGGCCAGCCGGCATGTGTTCGTGGTTGATCCGATGCTCGCCACCGGCGGATCGGCGATCGCCGCGCTGACGGTGGTCAAGGAAAACGGCGCGGTAAATCCGACGCTGGTGAGCATCGTGAGCTCGCCCGAGGGCGTGGCCGAAGTCGAAAAACACCATCCCGGCACTGTCATCCACACCGCGGCGCTCGATCGAGAGCTCAACGCGCGAAAATACATTCTGCCTGGCCTCGGCGATTTTGGCGACCGGCTGTATGGGACGTGAGCGCGGTATATCGCAAACAAACCGGACTTGTAATTTCGCCGCGCTTGGCGCAGACGGTGCTACGGTCAGTCTCATCGTGAGTCCGCCACCCAACGCCCCCGGGGAATCTGCCAGCGTCGATCAAACGCGCTGGTTCGCGGAGGAGGTGCAGCCGCACGAATCGTCGTTGCGCTCCTATTTGCGGGGTGCGTTCCCCACCGTGCGCGATGTGGACGACGTCGTGCAGGAGTCCTACCTGCGCCTTTGGCGGGCCCGCACCGCGCATCCCATCCAATGCGCCCGCGCCTTCCTTTTCGGGATCGCGCGCCGGCTCGCGGTCGACGTCATCCGCAAGGAACGGCGGACGACCGCGCACAATGTTGTAATGGATTTCGGCACCCTCGGCGTCTTGGAGGAGAAGGCGGATCCCGCCGAGGCGATCTGCGCGCAACAGGAAATCGCGCTGCTCGCCGAGGCGATCCACGCGCTGCCGGCCCGCTGCCGCGAAATCATGATCCTGCGCAAACTCGACCGGCTGTCCCATCGGGAGATCGCCCAACGGCTCGGGATTTCCGTGGCCACCGCGGAAGTGCAGATCTACCGGGGCATGGAAAAATGCACGTGCTATCTGCGCAGCCGCGGCGTGGCCGGCGCCCGGCGCAGGACGCCGCCATGAAAACGACGGAAAAGAATTTCGACCCCATCGAGGCGCAGGCCGCGGCGTGGCTCGTGCGGCGCGACGGTGGCCTGGACGCCGGCGCGCGCGCCGAGTTCGAGCGTTGGTGCGCCGCCGATCCGCGCCATGCGGCGGCGGTGCGGGAGATCGCCGCCGTCTGGGCCGCCCTCGATCGTCCGGCGGCGGCGGGCCTGACCGAATCGATGCGCGCCGAGCTGCGCGCGCTGGGTCGCCGTGATCGGCAGCGCTGGCTGACACGGGGCACGGCGGCCGCGCTCGCGACCGCCGCCTGCGTGGCCGTGTATTTTGGGATGCAGCATTCGCCGCGACGCGAGCCGGCGGCGCTCGCGCCGGTGGCCGCGACGGCCCGCGTGACCGAACCGGAACGGCGGACGCTGCCCGATGGCTCGGTCGTCGAATTCAAGCCTGGCGCGGAAATCACCGTGGCGTTTCGCGAGGAGGCCCGCGTCGTGATTTTAAAAAACGGCGAGGCGCATTTTTCGGTCACGAAAGATCCGCGGAAGCCGTTCATCGTCGAGGCGGCCACGGTCAGGATCCGCGCCGTCGGCACCGCGTTCGCCGTGCAACTGGGTCAGGCGGAAGTCGAGGTGCTCGTCACCGAAGGCAAGGTAAGCGTGTCCTCGCCGCCGGCGGCATCGACCGGCGGTTCCGGCCCGCCGCGGAGCGGTCTGCCGCCCACCGCCGATGCGGGCGCGCCGCCGCTGGTCGGTGCCGGCCAGCGCGCCATTGTCGCGCTGGGGGGCTCGGGGCCGAAACCCGAGGTGGTTTCGATCCCGGTGGCGGAGCTGACCGAGCGATTGTCTTGGCGGCGGCCGCGGCTGGATTTTTCGGAATCGAGCGTCGCCGAAGCCATCGCCCTGTTTAACCGCCACAACCGGGTGCAACTGCGCGCCGCGGACGACGCCGTGTCCGCGATGCGGATCACGGGCGTGTTCGGTGCCGAGAACATCGAGGGCTTTGTGCGGGCCTTGGAATCGACGCTGGGCCTCCGGGCCGAGCATCGGGACCGCGAGATCCTGTTGCGCAGCGCGCCGTGATTTTTTGCCCACGGCCGGAGCGGGTCGATCCTGCGAGGCCCCGGTTTTTTCGCGGCCGGAGGAAATAGCTGTAAAGGTTTTCGGCCGGGCGAGCGTCGTTGAGTAGCACGCGCCACCCGTCCCTGCGGTTGGCCGCGGCCGTTCCAACCCCGATGATCGCCCTGATAACCCCTCGATATGTCCCGCGCCCCGCCGCCCGCCGGCTGGGTGCATGGGGCGTGGCGCTGGCGCTCGTCGCTTCCGCCTTCGCGGCGGAAATCCCCAGGAAAAAATTCGATTTGCCGGCCGATATCGCCGCGCGCTCCATCAAGATGTTCGCCCAGCTGTCGGGCGCGGAGGTTCTGATCAGCGCCGAGCTGGGGCGGGAGATCCGCACGCAGCCGGTCAAGGGCGAGTTTACTCCGCGCGAGGCCCTCGAGCGCATGCTGGCCGGCACGGTGCTCACGGTGCGGCAGGACGAAAAGACCGGCGTATTCGCGATCATGCGCGCCAACGGCGGCGACGCCGCGCCGGCAAAAAAAAAAGAGCCGCCGCCGGCCCCGTCGAATCCTCCCTCCGCCCCGCCTGCCGCCCTTTCCTCCACCACAAAACCCACCATGAACAAACCCAAATCCCTGATCTCCGCTCTCGCCGGCTGGCTCGCCGTCGCCACGACCGCCGATGCCCAGACTGCCGTTAGCGCGCCGGCTCCGGCTGAAACGACCGTTAAACTCTCGCCCTTCGAGGTGAGTGCCACGCAGGACTCCGGCTACGTCGGCCAGGACACGCTCGCCGGCTCGCGCCTGCGCACCAACCTCAAGGACATCGCCGCCGCGATCAGCCCGATGACCGCAGAGTTCCTGCGCGATATCGCCGCGACCAACATCATCGAGGCCATGGAGTATGGCGTCGGCACGCGCGTCGAAACCGACGATGCCCGCGCCGCCGGCCCGGTCGGCGACGGCTACAACGACTCCACCCGCTCCATCCGCGTCCGCGGCCTCCCCGGCGCGGGCCGCAGTCTCAACTTCTTCGGCGCCCCCGGCGAAATCGACGTCTACCTGATGGACCGCATCGAGCTTTCGCGCGGCCCCAA
>JBKJRG010000165.1:0-6367 GCA_046594805.1 Opitutaceae bacterium
ACCGAAAGCAGGGGCGCAACATGAACGAACGGTGTCCGAAATCCGCCCGGCGCGCGAAGTCAAAAAAACCGCGCCGATCCCGGCGGCGGGTGGATCTCCTGGGTGTCGGCGGGCTGAAGTGGCATGGGCGTCTCGCCCATGTTGGGGGATTTCCAAACCCACGGGCGAGACGCCCGTGCCACTTTTCGGCCGCGGCAATCTGCCGAAAACTCGGGGACGCTCCCGCGTCCCGCCTGCTTTCCCACTGAGGCAGGCGGGACGCCTGCGCTACAGTCGCAGCCACATCCAAATCGCCCTTGACTCGCCGGGACGCAAAGTAACGTTCCGGTTACTGTTCAACGGCGCCGCGGCCAGGTTGTTTCGGTCCCGCGCCAAGTCCCCCCTGCCCCATGCATGCGAATCTTTCCCGTCGCAATTTTATCGGCAGCGCGGCCACCGCCGGCGCCGGGCTTTGTCTCAACGCCACCTCCGCTCCGGCGGCCGACAAAGCTGCGGCCGCCGCTGCAATTCCGACCGCACTCCCGCCCGCGTCTCGCGCCCGGTCAGCGTGGCCCATCACCGATGAGCGCGAGGAAAAGGCGCTCCTCGATGTGCTCCGCTCCGGCGTCTGGGGCCGCACCGGGAATGGCGGAGTGCGCGTCAAGGATTTCGAAGCCCTCTTCGCGAAGCGCATGGGCGCAAAATTCTGCGTCGCAACCTCGTCCGGCACGACCGCCCTCCTCAGCGCCATGGGCGCGCTTAATATCGGCCCCGGCGACGAGGTGATTCTGCCCCCCTACACCTTTGTGGCGACGTTCAACGCCATCACCGCCAATTTCGCGCTGCCGGTTTTCGCGGACGTCGAGGCCGCCAGCTTCCAAATTGATCCGGCGAAAATCGCCGCCGCCGTTACTCCCGCCACGCGGCTGCTCCTCCCGGTGCACATCGGCGGCTCCACCTGCGAGTTGGATGCCATCGCCGAAATCGCGCGCACGCGCAAAATCGCCCTGCTGGAGGACGCCTGCCAGGCACCGGCGGCAGAGTGGCGCGGCCAGCCCGTCGGCACCACCGGCATCGGCGGGTGCTTCAGTTTCCAGGCGAGCAAGAATCTAACGGCAGGGGAAGGCGGCGCGGTGGTGACCAATGACGAGGCTTTCGCCAATCAGGTCTACAATTTCCATACCCCGGGCGGGCCCAAGCCCGGGCAGAGCTGGGGCCGCGCGGCGAACTACCGGCTGACAGAATTCCAGGCCGCCCTCCTCCTCGCGCAATACACCCGCTTCGAGCAGCAGCAGGACATCCGCCACGCCAACGCCACGCATCTCAGCACCCTGCTCGCGAAAATCCCCGGCATCACCCCTGCCCGTCTCGCGAGCGGCAACAACCGCAGCGCCTGGCACCTTTACATGTTTCGCTACGACGCCCAACGCTTCGCCGGGCTGACGCGCGCTAAATTCCTGCAGGCGCTGACCAAGGAAGGCGTTCCAGGGGGGAGCGGGGGGTACTCAAGCCTGAACCTCTCGCCGCACGTCAAGGCGCTCGCCGCCAACCCGCACTACCACCGCATCTACGGCGCGGCGAGGATGGCGCAGTGGGCCGAGATCAATCAGCTTCCCGTCAATGATCGGCTGGTCGAGGAAGCGGTCTGGTTCGGGCAGACGAAGCTGCTCGAGTCCCGCAGCGAAATCGAACGCGTGGCCGAAGTCATCGCGAGTATCCAAAAGCGCGCCGGCGATTTAGCGCGAGTCTGAGGAAGCCAGCTCAGCGAGCTGGCTCGTTAGATGGGGCCGGTTCTCCAACCGGCTTGGGCGGAGCGCGAGCCCCACCTCAATCCGGCTTCTCCGCATCCGTCGCGTCCTCGCTGCTCACTCCAACCCCAGAAATTCCGCCGCGTTGCGCCAGGCGATCCGCTCGTGATCGGCCGGGCGCAATAACTCCACGTTCGCGAGCTTCACCAGCGCCGACCCCACGTAATCGAACGGCAGGTGCGAGCCAAACGCGATCGCTTCGACGCCGAGCACTTCAATCAACCTCGGCACCTCTTTCCGATACAAGACCTGCAGCCGGGCAAAGTCGATCAGGCAGCGGCCTTTCAGTCCCGCCTCGACCAGTTTCCGGCCGTCGAGCCCGAGCCAGTTCACGAGCAGAAATTTCAAACGCGGATGTTCGCGGGCCGCCGTGTATAACGCCTCCGCCGCCAAATCCTCCGCCCGGTCCCAGTCATGCCGCTGCCGGCGATCCTCGAAGCGCTGGGTCAACATCACCGGCAAACCCCGCTCGGCGATGCGGGCCAGGGCAGCGCGACCGTGCGCGTCGCCCAGCGCATAACCGTGATGCTCGGGCGCGAGCGTCACGATTTTCATGCCCCACTGTTCCACCGCCACCGCGAGATCCCCCTCCCACCCGACATACTTCGGGTTGACCGTCGCCACCGGGACGAAGCGCGCACCGTGCGGCCGGATTTCGGCCATCAACTCTTCGTTGCCGCGCTGGACATCGCGATAGAGCAGCGCCGGCAGGGACGAGACCACCGCGCGGTCGATGCCACTGCGGTCCATCACGGCGAGCAGCCCGGCCGCCGTGCGATGGCGCAGGCTTCGGAACGGATAATGGCCCAGTGCCGCGTTGACGTCGATAATCACGCCACCCTCCGGTCGAGGATGCGCTGCAGGTTCCGCCAGAAGATATCCTCGCGCTGCTCCGCCGTCAGCTCGGCGGACAGAATTTTTCCCACGCAGCCCTCCATCGTCGCATCGGTCGCAAACAGCACGCGCCGGTGTCCCAGTTCGCGCACGCAGAGCTCAATCGTCGGGTCCTCCACCACGCTGCCACTGATGTCGACGTACACGTTCGGACAATCCCGGAGACCCTTGATCGCCCACTCCCAGTCCCCGCCGCCGTTGACGTGCCCGAGGATGAGCAGCAGCTCCGGGTAACGCCGGGAAAGCGCACAGAAATCCAGCGAGTCGGACGCCTTCGGCTGCAGCGCGGCGGCACGCGGATCGGTCAGATGACCTGAGTGGCCGAGAAACGGAATGCGGCGCTGGATGCATTTCTCCGCAATCGGAAAAACCGCAGGGTCGGAATACTTGAATTGGTTGTAGAGCTTCACGCCGATCATCCCCGCCTCGAGACAACGGTCGATCTCCCCCAAGGCGTCCGCGCCGTTCCCGGGTTGCACGAAACAATATCCCTCGATCACGCCGGGATACCGCTTCATCGCGGCCAGGATGGCGTCGTTGGAATCGCGCACCGTCGCGATGTCCGCGAGGACGCCCGCTATGACGGGACGCGAGCAACAGAGTTTTTGGATACCCAGGATTCCCGCCGCTTCGATCAAGCTCTCGACCTCGCTCCAGTCCGCGCCCGGACGGTGCACCAGGGAAAAAACGTGGTTGTGCGCGTCGTATTTCCTCATCTTGCGCCAACCCTCCGGCAAGCCGGCACCCGCGCGCCGGCCCGACGCCCGCGGAGCTTTTTGTGCCGCCGCTCCCTGGCCCGCCACCGGAACCGCCAACGCCATCGCACCGAGGCTAGTCGCGGCGTGCTGGATGAAATGGCGGCGATTGAGTTGGATCGGCATCGGCTCGGAAAAGTCTCCTGGCCGGCCCGGCGCGAGTGGCCGGCGGCAAAACACTTGGAACACCAAAAGGTCGCGGTGACGAGGGTCCGTCGTCCAAAAAAAAGGCTGCCCATCGGCAGCCGGGGCTCACGGGTCGAACCGAAAAAACTCAGTTCGTAATGTCGAAGGTCGTGCTAGTCTCGCGAATCGGCAGGTACGTCTTGTACCATTCCAATTGCGCCGGGCTGTCCGTGTAGGCCTTGAACGCGGCCTCGTCCGCAAACTCCATCACGAAGGCGTGCGTCTTGTCGCCCTGCATCTTGTAGGTCTTCACCCAGACGCGAGTCATGCCCGTGTATTTCGCCGGCATCGCCTTCACGCCATCGAGGGCCGCCTGGATTTGCTCCGGGGTCGTCCCGGCTTTCCATGCGACCGTGACCACGTGGATAATCGATTTGGGCGTGGCTTGGGTTGCCGCCGGAGCAGCGGCGGAGAGCGAGGCTGCGCTGGACGCGAGCAGGCCGGCCGTGAGCAGGGAGACGAGGAATTTTTTCAGGTTCATGGAGGGGATGGAGGATTTCTGCGCAGGCACCAGAGCGGGCCGACGACCTCCTCAGGTCTGAGGGTTTCCGGACGAAATTCAACGCCCGACTGCGGGTGCAACTTTCCCCCGCAAACCCATGGCAAACACGACCAGCCAGGCCAGCCCCGTCGCCCCGAGCATGCGTTCGCCGAGCCCGATAAAGGGCGGTGGCCCGTCGCGCGCCAGCCCGGCCAACAGGCTCGCAACCGAAACCAGGAGCCCGGCGCTGTAAAGCACCCCCAACCCCACGAAAACTCGCCGGGTCGGTCGCTGCCGAAAACGCGGCGGCGGGTTCCGTACGAATCGCAGCGCCGTCAAACCCAACGCCCCCAAGGCCACCACGGTGGCGACCGCGTGCACCACTCCGCGCAGCGTCGGGATTTGCTCCCACACAAACCATCGGTCGCTCCGAAAAACAGCGGCGAACACCATGCCCACGCCGAGAATCGACAGATTGATGCGCGTATCGCGGCCCACGCCCTCGCACGCAGCGCGGCCCAAGGCCACGGCAGCAATCCCGCACGAGACCAGGCCGACCGGTAGCAACCACCCATCGCTCCCATGCACATAAAAGCTGACCGGGCCGTGAAGCACGCTGAGCTCGGGTTGCAACCCGTGGAGGACGGCGATGCTCAATGCACAGCCGGCAACGCCGAATAAAGCCGCCCGGGCACGCGCGTCCAACGGGGCCCGATGGTTGGCCGCGGATGAGTTTTCGAGCATCATGCGCGGGTCCAGCGAGACAAGCCGACGACATCGCCTTTGCGGCGCTCAAAGAATATTGTTGGCACCGATGGAGGGTTTGACCCGGCCGGATGTTATACCGTGAAAGTGCACTCGCTTTTCCCGCTTCCGCCGCAGAGCTGTGAACTGACACCGCTCGCTTTCATCCCCGCAGGCCGTCCCGCATTCGAGGCGACGGCCCACCGGACACCCTCGCTCCTGAGGCGCGTGGTTCGGCGGGCGGGCGCGGTGCCGCGAGCCGCGGTGTTCACGGTGGGCTGCGGGCTGCTCTGGCTCGCCCTCGCCATCGCGTTCAGCATGGTTGCGGTCGTCATTTTCGCCGGGGAACACGCCGCGCGGTTCCGACGGTCGCCGGCCGCGCCGCGCGGAACAGCACCGCTCACGCCCCAAGGCTCTTGATCAGTTCCACCATCGGCAGGAACATCGCGATGACGATGATGCCGACGCCCACTGCCATCAGCACGATCATGATCGGCTCGATGATCGAGGTGAGCGCGGCGACGGCATTGTCCACTTCTTCGTCATAGCTGTCGGCGATCCGGACGAGCATGTCCGACAGTGACCCCGTCTCCTCCCCAACCTCGATCATGCTCGTGACCATGCCGGGGAAGATGTGGGTGGACTCCAGCGGCTTCGCGACATTGTCCCCCTCCTTTACCCGGTCATGCACGACATTGATCGCATTCGCGATGTGGACGTTGCCGCTCGTGTCGCGGGTGATGATCAGGGCCTGGAGGATCGGCACGCCCGAGGACAGGAGGGTGCCGAACGTGCGGGTGAACCGGGCGATGGAAGCCTTGAGAAACAAATCGCCGACGATCGGCGCATGCAGCAGCAGCCAGTGCAGCACCTTCGTGCCGAAGCGCGAGCGCTTAAACAACGACGCCAGGATGCCGAGCACGGTCAGCGCGATCAGCACCCCGACGATGTTCTTGCGGATGGCGTCGGCGATTCCCACCACCACCTGGGTCAGCCAGGGCAGCGGTTTGCCCTTCAACATCGTGAAAAACACGTCCTGGAATTTCGGCACCACCCACACCATCAGGATCGCCATGATGCCGATGGCCACCGAGCTGATGATCGCAGGGTACACCATGGCGGAGACAATCTTGCCGCGGATCTTCACCGCCTTTTCCATGAACACGGACAATCGTTCCAGGACCGTACCGAGCACCCCGCCCGCCTCGCCGGCCTTGACCATGTTGACGTAAAGCCGGTCGAACGCCTTTGGGCTGGCGGCCAGCCCATCGGAAAAATTTCCGCCGGAACGAATGGTTTCGGCGCAATTCTCGATCACCTCCTTGAAGGCCGGCCGCTTTTCCTGGCGCGAAAGCACTTCGAGGCTGCGCATGATGGGCATGCCTGCCTTCACCAGCGTCGCGAGTTGCCGGGTGAAAACCGCCAGCCCTTTCTGGTTGATCGGGCTCCCGAAACTTATCGGCCGCTTGCGCCGTCGGGAACTGCCGGCCCCCGAACCCGCGGCGAGCGCCGCGGCGGCC
>JBKJRG010000350.1:0-4686 GCA_046594805.1 Opitutaceae bacterium
TGTTCGTCACTTTCCCGCTTGCGCCGCCGGCGACTTCTTGCGGCCCTGTTCTTTCCGCGCAGCTGTTGTCCTGCCGTCCTTTCCCTCCCTCTCCGCCAATCCTTTTTTGCCATGATCGCACCCGAGACTTTCAATCACATCGAGAACATCAAGAAGCGCGCCGGGCATTTGTGGAGGTTTCTTTGACGTCGAACAAAAGACCCGCGAGATCGAGGCGATGGACGCCCAGATGGGCGCGCCCGGCTTTTGGGACAACAGTGAGCGGGCGCAGAAGCACATCGCGAAGCTCAACGGCCTGAAAAAATCCGTCCTGCCGGTCGTCGCTTTTCAGAAGAAATCCGACGATCTGGGCGTGATGCTCGAGCTGGTCGAGGCGGCTTCGCCCGCCGAACGCGACAGCTACGAAAAGGAACTCGAGGGCCAGGTCACGACGATGGTCGCCGAGCTGGACGAACTGGAAATCGCGTCCTTCCTCAACGGCCAGTTCGACCGGAACAACGCGATCTTCTCGCTCCAGGCGGGCGCGGGTGGCACCGAGTCAAACGACTGGGCGGACATGTTGTTTCGCATGTACTCCCGCTGGGCGGAGCGCCGCGGTTTCACGACAGAGCTGATGGACGTGCAGCCTGGCGACACCGCGGGCATCTCGAAGGCCACGATCCTGATCAAGGGCGAGAACGCCTATGGCTACGCCAAGGCCGAACGCGGCGTGCACCGGCTCGTGCGGATCAGCCCGTTCGACTCCAATAAGCGCCGGCACACCTCATTTTGCGCGATCGACGTGGTGGCGGAGGTCACGGACGAAATCCAAATCGAGATCCCCGAGGCCGAGATTCGCGTCGATGTCTACCGTTCGTCCGGCAAGGGCGGGCAGGGCGTCAACACCACCGACTCGGCCGTGCGGCTCACGCACATCCCCAGCGGCATCGTCGTCGTCTGCCAGAACGAGCGGTCGCAGATCAAGAATCGCGCCACGGCGCTGAATGTCCTCAAGGCCCGGCTCTACGAAAAGAAGCAGGACGAGCAGCGCGCCGAGATGGACAAGTTCTACGGCGAGAAAGGCGAAATCGGTTTCGGCGCGCAGATTCGCAGTTACGTGCTGCAGCCCTACCAAATGGTGAAGGACCTGCGCACGGGCGTGAGCACCAGCGACACGCAAGGCGTGCTGGACGGCGATCTCGATCGCTTCGTCAACGCGTGGCTCCGCGCCGGCTGCCCGCGGCATCGGAACAAGGATATCCAGATGGAGGAGTAAGGTTTTTGCTGCGCGAAAACCTGAAAAACCTGAAAATGGGCCAGGCGAAAAAACGGCGGTCATGTCCGGCGGTGAGCCGCGAGATTACTTCCGCGGAGTGCGGCGAGAACCGGTTGAGTCGTTATGCGTGCCCGGAAAGCTGCCCGTTCAATCCCTTTTCGGCGGCCGGCTACGCGGCGCTGCTGGAAGCCGAGGAGGCGCTCGATTTGACCAGCGTGAAGCGGCTCGCCGGCGAAGACGCGGTGGTCACGGATGCGTTCTTCGAGGCGCGCCGGTTGAATGCGGACCACGGCTGGCAGGCCGCGATCGTGTGGCATTTGTTCTTCAAGCGCGACGGGAACGGCCGCAGTTTTGGCGAGCGCTGGCAGGTTGCGGGATTTCCCGGGTTGAAGAACGACGAACAAGTGTTTTTCCGCGGCAAAATGCAGATGCGGGTCGCGCTGCTGGAGGTGCATCGCATCCTCGACGAACAGCGGATTGAAGCGGTGGATTTGCTGGAGCCGACGGCGCCGCCGCGGATCTACGTCGACTGGAGCGTGGCGGCTAGCGCCGTGCGGTTCACCACGATGCTCACGTGGATTTATCCGCTGCCGCATTTCTGGCGGATTTCCGGCATGGGGATCACGATGGCGGATCTCGGCCCGTTTTCGCCGGTGGAGATGCTCGACGCCTGCCGCGCGCATTTGGGCGGGCCAGCCGGAGCTGAGGCGCAACGAGAGTGGCTGGCGGAGAATTTTGTGCGGATTCACGAGGCGCTGGTTGCCACCGGCCTGGAACGCCGGCGGCAGATGCTGGCCGGCCTGGATGGGTCGTTTGGCGCCGCGACCTATGAGCTGCGGGCGTCGTTCCAGAAGTGCCGCAAAGTGCTGCTGGCGGATCCCGCGATCGAGGTCGACGAGATCTCCGGGGAGGAGAGGAAAAAGGGCTTTGGCGAGGCGATGGTCTGGTTCGAGCCGGCCCCGACGGGTGGCACGGCCCCGGCGACGAGTCTCGGCCGTCGGGTGCTGGGCCGCGTGTTGCTCGGCTTGAGCGAATGGCGGGTCGAGGCGCTCGGCGGGTTGCGGCTGGATCAATTGCGGGAGCGTTTCGAGGCGCGGCTGGGTGACCGCGTGCGCTTCCTGAAGGAACGGCGCGACGATTTCGCCGGCCAGATCGCCTCCCGGGAGCCGGCGGCGGATCTGGCGCTGGTGCCGCCCCGGCTGCTGGAGCGGCCCGGTTCGTTCGACATTTCATCCTCGCGTCTCGCGAGCCCGGCGACCGGCGGATCGACGGCGGAATTTCAGGCGCAGATGATCAACGAACAGGTGCGGGGGTGGCTCGATGAGCCGTTGCCGGCACTCGAGGGTCGCACGGCGCGCGCCGCGGCGCCCCTGCCCGCATGGCGACCGCGGGTGATCGAGCTGGTGAAGGCGCTGGTGCGCCAGTGCGATCAGCAAAACCTCGAGACCGGCCGCGCCGACGACATCAACGGCCTCATTCGCGAGCTGGGCCTCGGGGAGATCGATTTCCCTCCGCCACCAGCGCGTCCACCCGTCGGGGAGGACGCGCACGACGTGGACAGGTTCGAGGACGGGCGCGATGACGACCCCGGCGAATTGCCGGATCCTCCGCGCCGCTCTCCCCCGGGCGGGGGGGCCGGCTGGAGCGCTCCACCGGTGAGCGATCGGCCGTTGACGGCCGACGAGGCAATCGAACGGCTGGAAGCCGGGAGGCGGGCGTTTGAGCGGGCGGCGGATGCGATCGAGGAAATCGAGGACTCGGGTTCGACGCTGCTCGAAGATGCGGCCGCGCTGGCCGAAGGGCAGATGGATGAACGGGATTTCGGAACGCTGACGGTTTTTCTGATTCAGATCTGGTTTGCGCTCGTCCCTCGGGGCGGGCGTGCGCCCCGGCTGCGCCTGCCAGCGATGTCGGCGGCACTCGGCCGCGATGCGGAAAAGCTCGCGACGGGAGGATCGAAGGCGGAGGCGGTTTTGCAGCGGTTGCTCGCGGATTCGCCCCAGCCGTACCTTTTGCAGGTCGTGGCGGGCACGGCGATGGGGTTAATCGAGAAGGGGCCGAAGGCGGTGCGGCCTGCACCAGGCTCCGTCGTGGGAATGATCTTGGTGATGAAAGTCGTGCTCGCCGAAATCGATCACGCCCTGCGCGAGGACTGATGGGGCGAATGCTTGCTGAAATCCGGCGTTCGGCATTCTTCATTGGGTCTCCATGAGTCTCTCCTATGAAACGATTCGCGCTGCCCTCGCGGGCCAGCCGTTGTTCGAGGATAAGACGTGGCAGCTCTCGCCGGAAGCGTGGCCGCTTACGCCCGCACAGGTCGCGCAACTCGAGGCCATCGGGGGCGCCTGCCTGGAGTTTCACCAGGCGCTGGAGACGCTCTACCTGCGTTCGGTGGCGGGCAAGAATCTGCTCCGGAACAAGCCGCTGCTCGCGCCGTGGGTGGCGGATTATCTGGATCGGGGGAAACCGCCCGCACTGATCGCCCACGCGCGCGACCCGAAGAACCGGGGCGCGCTGCCCACGGTGCTCCGTCCCGATTTGTTGCTCACGGATGAGGGCTATGTCCTGACGGAGCTGGACTCAGTGCCCGGTGGTATCGGCCTGACGGCATTTCTCAACCGGCTGTACGGCGGGGAGTGGCACGGGCGTCCCGCCCGTGATCCGAACGACACGGGCAAGATGCCCGTGCCACCGCAAACCGGCACCGTCCTCGGAGCGGGGGATGCGATGGTCCGGAATTTCCACGCGGCGATCGCGGGCCTCCGCCCGGAGACCCGCAATCCCCTGATCGCGCTGGTGGTGAGTGACGAGGCCGCGACCTACCGTCCGGAAATGCAATGGCTGGCGTTGCAACTGCAACTGCAGGGCAAGCGGGTCTTCTGCCTGAAACCCGAGGATATTTTCCCCCTGGAGAACTCCCTGTTCTTCGATGTGGAGGGCAACCCGGAGAAAATCGACATCATCTACCGGTTCTTCGAGCTGTTCGATCTGGAGAACATTCGGACGCAGAAATTCATTTTTGAATCCTGGGCCGCCGGCGAGGTGACGATTGCGCCGCCGATGCGGCATTTCCAGGAAGAGAAACTGGCACTCGCGCTGTTTCACCATCACCTGCTCCAGGATTACTGGGCCGAGGCGCTGGATGGCCGCACGCTGAAGCTCCTCCGCGCGCTGATTCCGCCGTCGTGGATCATCGATCCCGCGCCGCTTCCGCCAGGAGCGGTGCTGGACGGTCCGCGAGTGGGAGGACGCGCGCTGAATGACTGGCGGGATTTGATCGGGGCGTCGCAGAAGGAACGGGATTTGATTATCAAGATCAGCGGATATCATGAGACGGCGTGGGGTGCCCGCAGCGTGGTGCTGGGGAGCGATTGTTCGCGCGAGGAATGGCAGCAGGGCGTCGAGCGGGCGATCGCGTTCGCCCCGGCCAA
>JBKJRG010000385.1:0-4242 GCA_046594805.1 Opitutaceae bacterium
GCATAGGCGGCGGGATTCGACAGCTGCAACGCTTCCGATGCAAAACGGTCCTTGCCGTAACCGAGGCCAGGGCCGCCGATCAGGCCGGCGGAGAGCATGCCGATGCCGCCCATAATCGAAATGGCCACCGCACCCGTGCGGGGATACCGATCCGAGACCACGGCCAGCATCGTCGGCCAGAAGAAGGTCTTGCCCACCGCGTAAATCGTCAGCGCCACGAAGGCGATCGCCACGGTCTGGGCGCCGCTGGTCAGGTACAAGCCGATGCAGGCCAGAATGGAGCACACACAGAGCAAGCCGACGGGCGAGAGGCCCAGCTTCGTTTCGATGAAATTGGCGCAGAAACGGAGGCTGAACATGACCGCCGAGGTCCAAATCAGCAGCCACTTCCCTTGCTCGGACGAGCTGAAGAGATTGCCCGTGATATTGGCAATCCAGCCATCCGTGCCCAATTCGACCGCGCCGACGAAGGCATGCGTGATAAACAGCACGAAGAGCAGGATCGACCCGATGGAGAACTTGGTCAGGACGCCGACCACGATGAGCAGCGCGCCGGCAACGGAGTACGCGATGACCTGAGACTGTCCGAGGGGGCCGGCAATGAACAGCGTCAGGAGATAACAGGCGACCGCGGCGCCAAGAAGCCCGACATCCTTGAACATCTCGCTGAACTTTGCGCCTTTCTCAGCGGCTTCCGACTTCGGCATCTTCTGCCCCATGAACATGACCCCGTAGATGACCGTGGGAACGAGGTAGAGGGCCAACTGGATCTTCCAGCCGACCTGCATTTTGTCATCGAGCACCCAGCCCACTGCGGCTCCGGCCAGAATGCCAACGGGCCAGCTCGCGTGTAGAATGTTGAGATAGTGCGTCCGGTTATTCGGATAAATCGTCGCCACCAGGGGATTGGCCACGGCCTCCAAAGTGCCATTCGCGAAGGCGAAGATGAACATGCCCCACGTCAGCATCTGATAGGCATTTCCCGGCGCCACCGCGAAGGTGACGACCGCCGAGAGCACGTGAAATAAGAAGGCGGCGACCACGAGTTTGCCGTACCCGATCTTGTCACAAAGCAGGCCACCGATAATGATGCCGAAGCAGAAGCCGGTGAACCCGGCGCCGCCAATGGCGCCGATTTGGGTGGCGGTGAAGCCATACTCAGCCCCCCAGTTGTCGAAAATGCCGCCACGGATGCCGAAGCCCATGCCGGCGGCAAAAATGGCCATGAAGCCCGCCCACAACAGCCGCTTGGCGTTGGGTACGATGGCGATATTACTAATCGGGACGGTGCTCGTCATAGGAGGATCGAGGGGTTGGGTTGAAGCTAACGAACCGCCTGCGAAACAAGCCGGACAGCTGGGACTGACGCGGCGGGACCGGTTTCGCGGGCAGGGGTTGAAGAGGCGACGATCACGTTGAGTAGCCGGCAGGCGCTGGGCAAGGGCGCAATTTCACGACGTGTTTATTATCGCCATGAGATAAGAGAGCCCCGTCTCGCCCGGGAATCTCCCGGGGAATAGACCATCAGCCGCCCGATAGCCGGAAAAAATGTTTTATGGAAAACTGTCGGCACCAACTTTTCTCCCGCCGGTCTCCGCTTTCAACCAACACCAAACCACCATGGCTTTCCCCGTACAATTTCGTCCCCCACCCCTTGCCGAACCCACGCCTGTCGTTCAAATCGTCGCGCGGGAGGATGTGCAATGGAATCGCCCGATGTTCAAGGCGCCGCCGCTCGAGGTTTATCCCAAGCTGTTCGACTCCTCCACCTTGGCTGAAGATTTGCGCCGGATCGGTCTGGGCGAACGCTAAGTGGTCGCTGCGCTGTTCCCACGGAACAGCGAGCGGGGATCCGGCGGCCGCGTGCATTCGCCGGGGCTAAAACCTCGCGTAAGTAGGATCAACACCCGCGCGGCGCTCGCCATGCGTAGGGCCACTGGCAAGCTGCGCCGTTCCCGCAACGAGCGCCATGCCTGACCCTGCATCCCCGGTTCCCACTCTTCCGATCCCAGCCATTCCCGCGGCAGGGCGCAATCATCCGGTCCAGGTCAAGACCCGCATCGAGCTCGTCAACATAGCCTACCGCGAGCTTGCGGGAGGTACGCTGGCGTCGGGCGCCGTGGCGGTCGCTTTTGCCCTGGCGGTATCCACCGAAATCAAATCGGCGGTCCTGTGGTGGTGGCTCGGTGCGATGCTGCTGGTCGCTTTTTACCGCCTCGGTCTCGGCGCCGCCTTTCGCAAGGCAAAGCCGGCCTCCGAGGAGTATTCGCGTTGGGGCTTCCGCTACATTGTGGGGACGACGCTGACTGGACTTGGCTGGGGCGCCAGTGCCTGGCTGTTCCCCACCCTCAAGCCCGGTAATCCGCTGGGCATGCTGCACGTGCTTATCCTGGCTGGCCTCGTCACGGGTTCGACCCGGCTGCTGCTGCCGATGCGCAAAGGCAGCCTGATTTACCTCTTTTCGATGCTGCTGCCCGTGGTGGTCCGGTTTTTTGCCAATGGCGATGTAACCGGGCTGACCCTTGGCATCTGCCTCTTGATCCTCCTCGCCTACATGACGACCGCGACGCTGCACAACCACCGGACGTTGTCCGACACGCTGTGCCTCCGCTTCGAGCGGGAGGAACTCGCCTCGGAACTCACAGCCGAAAACGCGCGCCACGAAAGCCGTGAGGTCGAGTTGCGCGAGGCCACCGAGCGGGCCGAATCGGCCAGCCACGCCAAGGGCGAATTTCTCGCGACGATCAGCCATGAAATCCGCACGCCGATGAATGGCGTGCTCGGCATGCTGCGGATCGTCCGCGACACGCCGCTGACACCAGAACAGCGCAGTTACCTCAAGACGGCGTCGGACTCCGCCGAGTCACTCCTGCTGCTCCTGAACGATGTGCTTGATTTCTCGAAGATCGAGGCCGGCCGGCTCGAGCTCGAACATGCACCTTTTCCGCCCGCGACCACGGCCCGCGCGGTGACCGATCTGATGCATGCCCGCGCGCGCGACAAGGGCCTGCAGTTCGAACTTCAGCTCGGCGACAACCTGCCCGGTGCCATCATCGGCGATGCGACCCGGCTGCGGCAGATCCTCGTCAACCTCATTGGTAATGCGATCAAGTTCACCGAGAAGGGTCGCGTGGAGCTTTCCGTTTCATGCGCCGAGCGCTCGGCCCACAAGGTCGTGATGCACTTCACCGTCACCGACACCGGCATCGGCATCGACTCGGGCGCGCTCGAGCGGTTGTTCAAGCCCTTCACCCAGGCCGACACCTCGATGAGCCGGCGCTACGGCGGCACCGGACTTGGCCTCGCCATTTCGATGCGGCTGTCGACGGCGATGGGCGGAAGCCTGCAGGTCCAGAGCGCGATCAACAAGGGCACGACCTTCCGGTTGATCCTGCCCTGCATGATTCCCGATGCCATGAGTGCACCGGCGCGGGCGGCGGAAGCTCCGCGGTTCGTCACGCCTTCGCTCAAGGGGCGCGTGCTCGTGGTCGAAGACGATTCGGTCAACCAGCAGGTGATCGAGCTCTTCCTGAAGAAGATGAACGTCACCCCGACCTTCGCCCCCGACGGCGAGGCGGCCATCGCCTCGGCGACCTCCGAACATTTTGATCTGGTGCTGATGGACTGCCAGCTCCCCGGCATCGATGGCATGGAAGCCACGCGCCGGATCCGCCAGAAACTCGGCGCTACGCCACTGACGATCATTGCGCTGACCGCGAACGCCAGCACCCACGTGCGGGAAGCATGCCTGGCGGCCGGGATGAATGATTTCCTGAGCAAACCCGTGCGGTTCGAGCTCCTGGCGGGCGTGCTCTCACGCCACCTCAAGTCGACCAACGGCGACAAAGAGCACCTCTGATCGGCGCGCGATTTTGGGTTTTAAGTCTTGGGTTTTGGATCCCCCGCGCGTCTCGCGGTTCCGCTGTAGGCCAGCTGAGCTGGCGGGTTGAAATCGCCAGGTCAGCGACCTGGCCTACAGGAGGCCTTTGATGGGGACGGGGCGCCCTCGCCCCGTTTCAGGGATCACCGCGGTGAGGGCGCGCCGCAGCCCCACTTCTATCAAGACCTATACCTCGGGCACCAGCCACTCAACGCGCCCTGCCGCGCCCGGTGCCTGCTGCAGTACCTCAGCCAAAAAGCGGAGCGGCGGCGCAGCCTGCCGATCGAATTGCCACGGCGGATTAAGGATCACCAGGCCGCAGCCCTTCATTTTCAGCCCCGAGTTTTCCCCGGCGATGAGCA
>JBKJRG010000386.1:0-5746 GCA_046594805.1 Opitutaceae bacterium
CGTACCGGTGCCAAGCGCATTGTCGCGACCCAGCGTGAGCATGCCGTGGGAAAGGTTGACGCCGCCGCTGAAGGTATTGGCGCCGTTCAGGGTCGTGTCGGTGAGGATATCGAGACCGCCGACGCCGCTGATGATGCCGTTCAGGAATAATTCCGCGTAGCCATAATAGCCCCCCGCCGAGAAAGCGGCGGCGCCGCCCCCGTAGTATGGGTCGAACATGCCGAGCTGCAGCCGGCTCTGGAGGACGATGTTGTTATGGATGAAGGTATCGTCGTACACACTCGACGCGAGGGTCGGACGCAGGGCGCCGGAGCTGATGGTCAGCGCGCCGGTGCCGAGCGGGCCGGCGACGATGTTCCCGCCCGCATTCAATTCGCTGCTGCCGTCCACGAGCAGGAGCCCGCTCAGCAAAGTAGTGCCGCCCGCGAAGGTGTTGCGGCCGCCGAGCATGACGGTGCCCTCGCCGAGAACGGGCGAGGAGGAACCCACGACGAGACTGGAGACATTCCCGACCCGCAGCGGCGAATTGATCGTGAGGTGGCCATCCTTCACGCCGATCACGGAAAGAGTGCCGCCGTTATTGGGGGCGAGGATGGCGCCGTCGATGACGGTCCGCGTCGTCGTGCCGATATAGACGGAATTCAGGCTGCGCAGATCGAGGTTCTCATGGATATAGCGGGTGCCGTAGGTGGCGGCGGTAGGCATGGTGTCGAAATGGCCGGAAATGTAGCTGGCGGAATCGAAGCCGAGCACCGAGGTGCTGGTGTAGGTCCCCCGGCTGACGAAATTCGCAAAGCTCACCGGCTGGTTGGTCGTCCCCGCGGTGAAATTCTCGGTGTAGCCCAGGTAACCATTCGCGCCGAGCGAGAACGTCCGCCCGGCCGGCAACGCGTACGCCGAATCGAGGATGGCGAGGGAGTTCGTGACATTGAGATTGCCCGTGTAGGTGTTGTTGCCGCGAAAGATCGCCGTGAGCGCGTTGTCCGGGATCGTAGCGCTCGACTCGACCCTGACGCCGAAGGCGCCGCCCAGATCGCTCCTGACGAGCAGCGCGCCGCCGCCATTGCCGAAGATGTACCCGGCGGAAGGCGGCGTAATCGTGCCGGAGATGATCGCCGCGCTCAACGAGCCGATCGAGAAAGTCGAATGATCGAAGCCCGTGAAATCCAGATTCTCCGTGAAGTTGTTCGGCGTAAAAAATTCGGAAACGTTCCGCGTATCGAAACCAAAGGCACCCGAGTAATTGGTGCGGTTCAATCCGGTGATTCGCGCGAGCAGGTTGTTGGCGCTGCCGGGCGCCGCGATGCCAATGTAGCCCGTGTTCACCGCGGTCAGGGCCAGGGTGCTCAAGCCAGAGGCCGGCACGGCATTCCCGGCGAAAACCACGGCCGCATGATCCGCCGTGATGCTGGCAATCTTGCCGGTGGCATTCGAATTCGTGCCATCCACCGTTCCGCTGAGGACGATGAAGCCCGGCTCAACCCGTCCACCGCTATCGAACGTGATCGCGGTGCCGGTAGCCGTGGCCGTCAGCATGCCGCCCAACTGGACCAGATCACGACCGCCCAGATGGATGATTGTGCCCGGGTCGGTCGCCGTCACGGTCCCGTTCAAGTGCAGGTCCAGGCCGCCTCCCTGACCCATGAGGCCCAGCGTGACATTGCTCGCGAGCATGACCGCGTTCGCCACCGTGCGATCCTGGTAATAGTTGCCGTAGGGAGTGAAAACGCCGCCCGCCGCCAGCGTTGTGCCGCTGCGCATCGTCAGCGTGCCCGTGCCGACCGGCCCCGAGCCATCCATGTTCGAACTCGAGCCCAGCAGCAGCATGCCGCTGTTCACGTCGACGATCAAACCACCCGTGAAGGTGCTGCTGCCCGCGAGGGTCAGCGTGCCCGTGCCGGTCTTCAGGATGCCGGCGCCAGCCCCGCCGCTGATGTTCGAGAAAATCGTGAGATCACTCAAGACGTTGGGGTTGGTGGTGCGACCGATGTCGAAGGTGCGCGTCGCGGAACCAAGCGAGAGGTTGCCGCCGAAAGGAGAGGCAGTTGTAAACGTGGACTGGCCGGAGATGTTCGATCCGAAAGGACTGCTCTGCCCGTCGAACTTCAGCGTGCCGCCCAGCGTCAGGGTGCCGCCGTTGAGAATCACGTTGTTGCTCCCGAAGCTCGAACCGCCAAGTCCGCCCAGCGTGAGCGTGCCGATCGACTGGGAAAAACCAAGGATGTCCAGCACGGCTGGGCCGCCGCTCGTCGAGTTGATCACGACATTGCCCGCGAGGGGCAGCGCATCGTTCACGCTGGTCGACAGCGTGCCTTGATTGATGAGGGTGCCGCCGGTGTAGGTGTTGGCGGCAGCGAGCGTGAGCGTCCCGAAGCCCGATTTCGTGAGCGAGCGTGCGCCGCCCGACTCATTAATCACACCGGACAGGGTGAGATGGGAAAGTCCCATCGGCCCTTGCGCGCCGATCTTCGTGTTGGCGGCGAGCGTGATCCCCCCGCTCCACGCCGACGGCACGCTGCCGCTGTTGACCAACGCGCCCTGCCCGCTTGTACCCGTGCCCGCGCCGCTCAGGGTCAAAAGTTCCGCGCTCACGGTGACGTTTGAAAGCATGAGCGTTGCGCCGGCGGCCACGACCGTACCCGCGCCAGGGGCGCCCAGCGCGCCGGGGCTTGAAACGTTCAAGATGCCCGCGGAAACCGTCGTCACATCCGCGTAGCTGTTGTTGCCGCTGAGCAACAACGTCCCGGTGCCAGTCTTGGTCAGGCCGCCGCTGCCGATGATCGGTACGTTAATTGAGAGTTCGTTCTGCGCCGCGGTCGAATTGCCGATATCGAAAGTGCGGATACCGCTGAGTGCCAGCGCGGCACCGCCACTGCCCGAGATGTTGCTGAAATTCGGATTGCCCGCGGCATTGAAGGTGAGGTTGCCCGCCAGCGTCAGCGTGCTTTCGCTGGTGATGGAAACATTGCTGCTGGTGCCGCTCACGCCGCCCAAGGTCAGCGAACCGAGCGTGAGACCCGTGCCGGAGACATCCAGGATCACCGTCCGGCCCGAAACCAGCGGGTTGAGGACCACCGCCGCGCCCGTCGCGAGCGCCGGACCCTGCGTCTGCAGCCGGCCTTCGTTGATGGTGACGCCGCCGGTGAAGGTGTTCGCGCCGGAAAGAAAAAGCGTGCCCTGGCCCGTCTTCACGATCCCGAACCCGCTGCCGGTGATGACGGTTGAAATCGAGAGGTCGGTGGGCGCACTGGTCGAATCGCCAATGGTGAACGTGCGCGTGGCGCCGCCGAGGCTGAGCGTGCCCCCGAAGATGCTCGCCGTGCCGGGAGCGTTGGTCGCGTCGTAGGTGACGTTGCCGCCCAGGATGAGCGTGCCGCCGCCGCTGAGCATCACCTGATTCATGGCACCGCTCGAACCGCTCGCCGCACCGTTCCCGCCGAAGGTCAGTGCGCCGATGGTCTGAGTGTTGGCCCCGAGATCGAGTGTCGCGATGCGGCCGGCGACCTGCTGGTTCAGGGTGACATTGCCGCCACTCGGGAGCGCGTCGTTTGTGGCCAAAGTAAGCCGGCCGTCGAAGACAATGGTGCCACCGGTGTAGGTGTTCAAGCCCGCGAGGGTCAGCGTGCCCGCGCCGCTCTTGGACAGGCTGAAACCGGCGCCGGTGACCGCGGAGGACACGAGCAGCTCGGAGGAGGCATTGGGAGAATCGTCCAGGACAAAATTCCGGTTGCCCCCGAGCGCGAGGGTGCCGCCGGTGATGCTACCACCACCGGGCGAGTTGGTGGCGTTGTAGACGACGCTGTTCGCGAGCGTGAGGACGCCCGATGCGCCGAGGGTGACATTCGACGACGTCGTGGGGGCGCCACCGAAATTGATGCCGCCGACCGTCTGGGTGGTGTTGGCCAGATCGAGCGTGGCTGTATTGCCGGAAAGCGGACTGAGGATGACTAGCGAAGAGGACGAGAGAACGCCGTTGGCCCCGAGCCGCAGCGTGCCGGCGTTAATCGTGGTGGAGCCGCCGTAGATGGTCGCGCCGGACAAAATCAGCGTGCCGGTGCCGACCTTGGACAAGCTCTGGGTCCCGCCGCTCTGGCTGATGACGCCCGAGAGCGTCAGCGTGCCCGTGCCGCCAATGGCGGCATTGCTGGCCAGCGTAATGTTGCCGGCGTGGGACGCGATGCCCGTGCCGGTGAGAGCGCCGGTGTTGGACACGCCCATGCCGTTGAGGGTGAGATTTTCGGCGCCGACGGCGACGCCGTTGATATCGAGCGAGGCGCCGGAAGCCACCGTGGTGCCGAGGGACGTGGTGCCGAGGGCGGTGGCGTTGGAAATACTGAGCGTGCCGCCAGTGACGCTGGTGGCGCCGGTGTAGGTGTTGGCACCGGAAAGCGTAAGGGTGCCAAAGCCCAGCTTGCTGAGCGCGCCCGCGCCGGAGGCGATGTCGGCATAAGTGGAATTCGTGTCGCGGTTGAAGATCAGCGATGCGCCGAAGCCGACGACTACGTCGCCCGAAAGTGAGCCGCTCGTGGCGCCATTGCCGATTTGCACCGCACCCGCCGATATCGTTGTGCCTCCAACCGGCGAAACGCTGCCCGTGAACGTCTGCGTGCCACTGCCGCTTTTGACCAACGCGCCCGCGCCATCGATCGTGCCGGAGAAGAGCGGGCTATTCGTGCCGCTGATCGTGAGAGTCTTTGTGCTGGCGATCGTCGCGGTGCCGTTGCCGGCCGCGCTGCTCAGTCCACCCACGGTCTGGTTGTTGTCGACCTTTAGCACACCGCTGGGCGAAAGGAAATTCACGGTCCCGCCCGTCGGCAGCGCGTTCGTCGTGCCGAGCGTCACCATCGCTCCGACGGTGGAGGTGCCGGTGTAGGTGTTGCTCGCGTTGAGCGTCGTCGGGCTACCGTAAAACACCGTGCCCGCGCCCGAAATCCCTCCGTTCACCGTGGTGATGTTGGCACCCGCATTGAAATTGAGCCCGCCATTGTTCACGAAATTATTGCCGAGAGTGTAGGCCGCGTTTTGGAACTCCAGGATCGAGGCGCCCTGCACTGTTACCGTGCCACCGACGTTCCACGTGCCGCCTTTGATTTCGAGGTACATGCCGTTCGCGGCCGTGAACCCGTTCGTCGCGGTCAGCCCGCCGCTCAGCCCCAGGAAGGCCTGCCCGCCGAACCCCGAAAAAGTGAACGTCGAGCCCAGCGTCAAAGGCGCCGAGATAAATACCGCATTGCTGCTGTTGTGTTGCAGCGATGACTGGATGGTGAGCCCGGCCCCGCCCGAGTTTGACAGCGTGAACGAAGCCACACCGGAGGCATAGCTCAGGGAGTTGATCGAAAAGGCAGTGTCAACAATCGGGCCGGGCACCATGGTCCCGGAGAAAAGGGGTCCGGCGGTGCCATCGTTCGGCGGGGGGCTCAGCCAGTTGCCGGCCGTGGTGAAATTAGCGTTAGCACCCCCGCCCAGCCAGATCTGTCCCCGCAGCGAACAAACGAATGCAAAAACGCCTATACCTCCTATGAAAAGTCGCTGGAACAACATAGAGCCGTGATGCCGCGAAGGCGGCATTCCAGCAAGGTTAATGCCGCAACTTACTGGCCTTCCGGCCGCCCTACGCGATCACCGCAAAAGCGTCGTTCCACCGTCGATGTCGTAGGCGGAACCGGTGATAAAACCGGCCTCCGGGGAGACCAGAAAGGCGACCAAAGCGGCGATTTCGGCCGGTTGGCCCATTCGCCCAACCGGT
>JBKJRG010000634.1:0-11379 GCA_046594805.1 Opitutaceae bacterium
ACTCAATCGTTGTCATCACGAACCCGGCTCCGCCTGGTGTGGTGATCTAGCTGGATGGCCACGTCGCTACGCTCCTCGCCATGACAGAATTTGGCGTTCATTGCCTCTTTCCATCCCAGCGCTCGGGCTTGGTTTACCGTCTCGCCCTCACAAAGCTAGGTGGTTCGTTGAGGCGCAGGAGAGCGAGCAGACGTCGATCGCGTGACGCTGGCGTTACGTCGCGCCCGGTGCGGAACTCTCGGGTTGACCCATATACCCGTACCGGCATGTCTCCATTGAGCTTCCGGCCCGCGATCGTCGTGGTCGTGGGCGCCTTACTGTTTTCTCCATGAAAAAGACCCGGATTGGCATCAATGGATTTGGCCGAATGGGCCGGCTGGTTTATCGCGTGGCGTGGGATTGGCCGGAATTTGAGTGGATGCTGATCAACGAGATCAAAGGCGGTGCGGCCTGCGCGGCGCATTTGCTGAATTTCGATTCGTTGCAGGGCCGCTGGTCTCAAGAGGCGCGGGCAGAGGGGAACTCCGTGAAGGTGGGGGAGCGCACGCTCGCGTTCACTGAAGAGGCCAAGCCCGGCGACGTGCCGTGGTTGGACCACGGAGTGGACATCGTTCTGGAATGCAGCGGCAAGTTTCGCCAGCCGGAGCAGCTCGCGGTGTATTTCGAGCGGGGCGTCAAAAAGGTGATCGTCGCGGCTCCGGTGAAGGGCGAGGCGCAGAATGTCGTCATGGGCGTCAACGATCACCTTTACGATCCCAAGCAGCACCGGCTCCTGACGAATGCATCGTGTACCACCAACTGCCTGGCGCCGATCGTGAAGGTGCTTCACGAGTCGATCGGGATTGAGCAGGGAGTGATCACCACGATTCATGACGCGACCAACACGCAGAGCATCGTCGACAAACCAGACAAGGACCTGCGTCGCGCCCGGGCCGCCGGGCTGTCGCTGATCCCAACCACCACTGGTTCGGCCACGGCGATCGGGATGATCTATCCGGAGCTGTTGGGAAAACTGAACGGGCACGCCGTGCGCGTGCCGCTGCTCAATGCCTCGCTCACGGATTGTGTTTTCAAGGTGAAGCGGAAGACCACCGTTGCCGAGGTGAATGCGCTGTTCCGGGCGGCAGCGGAGGGACCGCTGAAAGGGATTCTTGGATACGAGGAACGGCCGTTGGTCTCGATTGATTACCAGGGCGACCCGCGGTCGGCGATCATCGATGCCCTTTCGACCATGCTGGTGGATGACACGCTGCTGAAGATTTACGCGTGGTACGACAATGAGTGGGGCTACGTGAATCGGATGGCGGAATTAACGCGCAAAGTGGCCGCTTCGCTGTGACCGCGGCGGTTCGCAACTACGTCGTCGTTACGGCCGCGTATTGGGGTTTCACCCTGACGGACGGGGCGCTGCGGATGTTAGTGCTGCTGCATTTTTTCAATCTCGGCTTCAAGCCGGTACAGCTCGCTTTCCTTTTTCTCTTCTACGAGTTTTTTGGGATCGTCACGAATCTGCTGGGCGGCTGGCTGGCGAGTCGGATGGGACTGCGGATCACGCTGCTGGCGGGTTTGCTGCTGCAAGCGGCGTCGCTCGGATTGCTGGCGCTCCTGAATCCCGCTTGGCCGGAAACAATGGCTGTGACTTACGTCATGCTGACGCAGGCGTTGTCGGGCATCGCCAAGGACCTGACGAAGATGAGTTCGAAAAGCGCGATCAAAGTGCTGGTGCCGGACGACGCGAGAACCGCGCTTTTTCGTTGGGTGGCGCTGCTCACTGGATCGAAGAATGCATTGAAAGGCGCGGGCTTTTTCTTGGGCGGTTTTTTGTTGAGTGCGGCGGGTTACCAAGGCGCGTTGTGGCTGATGGCGGGAGCGTTGCTCGTAGTCTGGCTGGCGTCGTGGAGTTTGTTGCCGGCGGAGTTGGGGCGCGCGAAAAGCAAGGTCGGGTTCACGGAGCTTTTTTCCAAGACCAGGGCGATCAACGTGCTCTCCGCGGCGCGGCTGTTTCTTTTCGGCGCGCGCGATATTTGGTTTGTGGTGGGGGTGCCGATTTTCATGCGGGGCACGCTGGGTTGGAGCTTCTCGGAAGTAGGAAGCTTCATGGCGTTGTGGGTGATCGGGTACGGCGTGGTGCAGTCGAGTGCGCCCGCGTTTTTCCGGAACCGAGTCCCGGCGGGCGCGACGGCGGCCGCGCTGGCCTTCTGGCTGGCGGGGGTGGCCGCGGCGATTCCGTTGGGCTTGCAGATGGGGCTGTCGGCGGAAGGAGTGATGATCGGCGGCCTCGGCGTCTTCGGTCTCGTCTTCGCCCTCAACTCTGCGGTGCATTCGTATTTGGTTCTTGATTACACGGACGGCGACAAGGTCGCGTTGAACGTCGGGTTCTATTACATGGCGAACGCCGGCGGGCGTCTTCTGGGCTGCCTCCTTTCCGGGGTGCTCTTCCAGGCTTTTGGTTTGGCGGGCTGCCTGTGGGGAACGTTTGGCTTCGCGGTCGTCGCTGCGGTGATATCGCTGGGCCTGCCCCGAACGGCGCTGCATCCGGCCTTGCTGGCGCAGGCGAAAGTGAAAGCGGGCGACGGTGATTGAAGAAGAGGAAGGAACTTAAATTCCGCAGCAGAGGTGACCACGGGGAGAAACCGCTAATGGGCGCTTATGGCCGCTAATACCAGGCGCAATGATCCGCGCTATCCACTTCATCCTAAATTCCGCAGCAGAGGTAACCACTGATGAGCACTTATAAACACTGATCCAATTCAGACCTCGATCCATCGCGGATAGCGCGGATGGTGCGGATGCCCGGGGCGTTCGTGAGCGATGAAGGCGAAGGTGACTTTTGGGTTCTCAGAATGGCTGAATCTATCCGCGGTATCCGCCTTATCCGCGTAATCAGCGGTTGGTTCGAAAAGCTTGGGGCGATCGGAATAATCCGGTCCTTTATTGAGATCAAAATCGGCAGATCCCAGCCCTTCGGACCCCGCACCCATCAAGATTTCCTCACCCGTTCTGCAACTCGTAACTCAGGATACTCAGCGCATAAACCGCCGCCGTTTCCGAGCGCAGCACCAAGGGGCCGAGCGTGATGGGTTTAAAGCCCACTTCGAGCGCGAGCGTCATTTCTGCCGGGGAAAAATCTCCCTCCGGGCCGATCAGCCACAGTACGTTTTTCGGAGTCGAGCCGTGCGTCTGGCGGAAATTTTCCAGGACCGGCTTCAGCGAGGTTGCGCCCGGGTGCAGGCTGGCAATCAACTTCAGGTCGTATCCGTCACTGTGACGCAAAAACGCCGCGGCATCCTGCGGGGGCAGCACCTCGGGCACGAACGGGTTGCCGCATTGCTTGGCGGCTTCCAAGGCGGCGAGGTGCCACTTTCCGGCTTTGCGGTCGGAGCGTTCGCCGGCGAGATGAACCTGGGTGCGCTCGCTCTCGAGCGGGACGACCCGGGCGACGCCGATTTCGGTGGCTTTGCGGACGATCGCGTCCATGGCCGCGCCCTTCGGCAGGGCTTGGGCGAGGGTGATCGCGTACGGCACGGGAGGGATGCTGCGGCGGGAAGTTACGGTGAGGACGGCGGCGTTTTTTCGATCGCTGCTCAGCTGCGTTTGCCACTCGGTGCCGCGGCCATCGAACGCCACGACGGGGGCACCGACGCGGGCGCGGTTCACGATGATCAGGTGATGTGACTCCTCGGGTGACAACGTGATCTGGCGGGGATCAGTCGTCGGAGGCGCACAAAAAACGCGAAAGTCCGGCATGGTAGGGCGGAGCGAAAGCGGGGAGGGCGCGGGATTCGAGGGTAAACCGTCGAAACAGAAAGGGCGCCGGGAGATTAACTCCGGCGCCCTTGCCGACTTGAACTGCAAACTATGATTCCAAAAAGAACGGGTAACTAACACGGGGAAAGACGCGATCGGCGCCCTACGGTTCAAATTTTGTCAGCTGAAATTTTTCGTGGACAAGGCGCGGGTCGGACTTAGGTTGCGGGGGATTGCTCAGGCCCGGGTGGCGGAATTGGCAGACGCAGTAGACTCAAAATCTACCGACGAAAGTCTTGTGGGTTCGACCCCCACCCCGGGCACCAGCTCTGACAGAGCTGACGATCTTGCGCGCGTCTTTCAGCAACAAAACCAAGTGCAGCGGATATCCCGGCAACGGCTCGAAATCGTAGTGCCGATGACGGGCGTGTTGCCCAAGTGGCGGCTCCAATTTCGCGGGAGGTAGGAGCGAGCTTGCACGCGATAAATCCAATCCGTCCTGCATCAAGCCCCTTACGGCTGCGATGCCTGCGGAGTGATCGCGTCGATCACCTGCCGAAAGAATTCCTCTTTCCCGTTTCCATGCCAGCGCCAGACGATCACCAAGTCGTGGTCGGGTGAGACAAAGATCGTGTTGCTCCCCGCCCCCTGCGCCTGGAACGAGTGGCTGGGCAGTGTCGTTGCTCCGCCCCGGGTGTTGAGCCACCACAAGAAGCCGTAATCGGGAATGTTCTTCGCCTTGCCGGGTTCGAGTGCGAGTTTGACGTATTCGCGCGGAATCAGTTGCTTGTCGCCCCACTTGCCGCCCCGCAGCCAGAGATAGCCGAATCTCGCCATGTCTGAGGCGTTGATCCACACACCGCCGCCCCAGCGAGTCCCTCCGCTCACCGATGGCATCTTCTTGCCGTCGATCTGGGCGTAGCTGTTGTGGTATGGAATCCACTGCCAGGTATGGGAGGCGCCGATCGGGTTCATGATCTCGTCGCGGAAGACTTCCGGAACCGGCTTCTTGAACATGCGGAGAAGCGACAGCGAAAAGCGGTTGATGCGCACGTCGTTGTATTCGTAAAATGTCCCCGGCTCCTCGAGATCGCGCGGCTTCCGTGCGCCGTCACCAAACGCCACGGTGCCCACGAAGTCGTGCTTCTTGCCCCACATCTCGCCTTCCCATTCGGTCGTCTGCTGGAGGTGATTCTTCCAGGTGATCTTGGTGTTCTGGCGTGAGTCGTATCCGCCGTCCTTGACCTGCAAGCTGACCGGCGAGTCGAGGTTGGTGATCAGCCGCTCGCGCATCGCGACGCCCGCAACCGTCGACAGCATGCTCTTCGCCACCGAATAGGTCGGCGCGACGTCGTTGATGTCGCCGAACTCCGCCGCCACGTATCCGTGACGGATGATCAGACCGTTGGTGCCAGCCCGGCTCTTGGGGATCGGGCCGAGCAGCGTGCCGAAGATTTTTTCCTGCGTCGAGAAGTCGCGCGGCCAGTTGGTCTCGTGCGTCTGGGCAAACGCAATCGCGGCGTTGAGTTTGGCCGCGTCCATTCCGAGATCAGCCGGCGCCTTGTGCGCCCACAACCCGGCCGGTGGGTAATAGGTCCCCTGCGCCGCCGGTCTCGCCTGCGCCTCAGCGGTGGTCTGCGCGGCCGGCGTCGCCTGCCCCAGCGCCAGGGAGAGCGCACACAGGAATGAGAGGGGCAGAACAATTCGTTTCGAAGTCATGGGTAACTCCCGTCACATCGTGAAGACCGCGGCCAGCGTTGTAATACCAGGGAACGGGGTGCAATCGGAAAAGGGTTTGCGCGTTCTTCCTCCCGATTATTTCCCAGACCACCAACATCCGCCGCGAAGGCTATTTTCGCCGCGAGTGGAAGCTGGCCGCGGATCGGACGAACGATCTCGACGACGAACTGCCCTTCCCCGTGCCCGTGCTGATCGATGACAGACTCATTGCGCAGTCATCCCAATTTCCCCGAGCTCGTCCGCATCTACGCTGCCGCCGACGGTGTGGAAGTGCCGTGACCGCTGCGCGCGAAGCCTTCCCCGCCGCGCCGGGTTACTCTTGATCCGCGCCGGCTCAGCGGGGACGCTTCGCCCTACCCAACATACCATGATGACCAAACTCCGAAGAGGCTGGCTGACGTTGCTCGCATTGACGCTCTCCCTCGCTCCCGCGCGGGCCGCCGACGATCTCGGGCTCTTCTCCGGCCGCTCGGACCTCGGCGAACTCAAACGGCCCGGCACCTTCGCCCACGATCCGGCGAAGGGCACCTACACCGTCGGCGCGGCCGGCGCCAACATGTGGGCGCGCCGGGACGACTTTCACTACGTGTGGAAAAAGATGTCCGGCGACGTCGCTTTCTCCGCCGAGATCGACTTCGTCGGCACGGGAGGCGATCCGCATCGCAAGGCCTGCCTCGTCATCCGCCAGGCGCTGACCGCCGATTCGATTTACGTCGATGCCGCGACCCACGGCGATGGGCTGACCTCGCTCCAGTTCCGTGACGAAACCGGCGGCGTTACCCGCGAAGTGCAGGCGCGCGCCTCCGCCCCGCGCCGCATGCGACTCGATAAGATTGGAGACACGGTCTACCTGTCGCTGGCGGGCGCCGATGGCGTCTTCGCGCCGGCGGGCTGCTCCGTTCGCCTCCCGTTTCCGGACGAATTCTACGTCGGCCTCGGCGTTTGCGCCCACAACGCCGACCGTTTCGAGACGGCGGTTTTTTCGAAGGTTGAGTTCAGCCCAACCTCCGCGGCTGTGATCGCCGTTCGCAGTTCGCTCGAGACAGTCGTCATCTCCTCGCAGGATCGACGCAGCGTGTATCACACCACCGAGCGAATCGAGGCGCCCAACTGGTCGAAGGACGGCACCGCACTCTATTACAATGGCGGCGGTCGCATCTACCGCCTGCCGCTCACGGGCGCCCCCGTGCCCGAGCGAATCGACACCGGCTTCGCGGTGCGCTGCAACAACGACCACGGCCTTTCGCCCGACGGCACGCAACTGGTCATCAGCGACAACACGAAGCCCGGCGGCTCGCGCATGTATGTCCTGCCGGTGACCGGCGGAACGCCGCGCGCAATCACGCCGCTCGCCCCGTCGTACTGGCACGGCTGGTCGCCCGACGGCCTGACGCTCGCTTACTGCGCGCGCCGCGACGGCAAGTTTGGCATCTTCACGATCCCGGCCGCCGGCGGGGAAGAGAAACGCATCACGATCACCGACGGCCTCGACGACGGGCCGGATTATTCTCCCGACGGGAAATGGATCTATTTCAACTCGGATCGCACCGGCCGGATGCAGATCTGGCGGATGCAGCCCGACGGCACCGGGGCCGAGCAGGTCACCAAGGATGATTTCAACAACTGGTTCCCGCACCCATCGCCCAATGGCCGCTGGATCGCCTTTCTTTCCTATGCGCCCGACGTCACGGGGCACCCGGCCGACAAGGACGTGATGCTGCGCCTGCTGCCGACCGCGGGTGGGGAAGCGCGGGTGCTCGTGAAACTTTTCGGCGGCCAAGGCACGATGAACGTGCCCTCGTGGTCGCCCGACAGTCTCCGGCTCGCGTACGTCCGCTATCAGCCGGTCGTGCGGTAGGCGGGGAGAGTCTGGCGTTTGGGGTTTGGAGTTTGGGGTTCAAGCCGTCGAGGCCTGTCGCATTGCCGTTGGCTGGACCTCTTACGGAGCGGCGGTTTCCCAACCGCCGATCCAGGGCGAGTCTCTGACCCGCCCTCGGGGCACCCCCGGATATCCATGGGCAGGTCAAAGAACTGCCCTCCCTCGCGCGTTTCTCGTCCGGATTTGGGCCGTTCGTTTGTCAAAAGAGGTATGCCTCCTACCGTACGCGTCTTTCGTCCAGCCATGCCTGCGCCGCGCGTGTATATATTTATCGTGGTGGCCGCGTTTGCCTTATCGGCGAATGCGCAACCGATCCCGCGCCCGCGCGTGGCCGCGACCACGCTCCGGATGCCGGCCGAGGGCACGACGCATCCGTACAAGATCGTGCCGGCCTATGGCGGCGTGGTATTCAACGAGCCGGTGCAGGTCGTATTCGCTCCCGGCGAAACGAATCGCGCCTACGTCGTTGAACGCGCGGGGCGGGTCGCCGTCGTGCGCGACACCACGCGTCCAACGCGCGAAGTGTTCCTCGATCTCAGCTCGCGCATCGGCACCATCAGCAGCGATCACGGCCTGCTTTCGATCGCATTTCACCCGCAGTTTGCCACCAACGGGTTTCTCTACGCGTGGTATTCGGTCTACGTGAACGGCCAGCGCGCCAACCGCCTCGCGCGCTTTCGCGTTTCCTCCACCAATCCCGCCGTCGCCGATCCCGCTTCGGAAACTCCGCTGATCACGCAGGTCACCGGCCCCGGCGGCCATGACGGCGGCACGCTCCTGTTCGGTCCGGACGGCTACCTTTATCTTTCGGTCGGTGACGGCGACCAGAACGTGCCCGAGATCGATGCCGCCCACCAGCGGATCGACCGCGGGTTTTTCGGCGCGGTGATCCGCATCGACGTCGATCAGCGCGCCGGCAGCCTCCCGCCGAATCCGCACCCCTCGGTCAACCCGGGCACCTACACGATTCCACCGGACAATCCCTTCGTCGGCGCAACGACCTTCAACGGCACGGCCGTCACCGCCAGCGCGGTGCGCACCGAGTTCTGGGCGACCGGGCTGCGCAATCCGTGGCGCATGTCGTTCGACACCGATGGCAAGCTCTGGCTCGCCGACGTCGGCCTCTCCACGCGCGAGGAAATTAATCTCGTCACGCGCGGCGCGAATTACGGCTGGGAATACCGCGAAGGCCTCGTCGCCGGCCCGCGCACCGGCGCGCCGCCCGCCACCGCGCAATTCGTGGATCCGATTTGGGATTACGGCACGAATCAGGGCTTCTCGATCACGGGTGGGCCGATCTACCGCGGGACCAAGCTGCCCGAGTTCACCGGCCAGTATATTTTCGCCGACTTTGTGAGCGGCCGTATCTGGGCGCTGGCCGACAACGGCGCCCGCCCGCTGCCCGCGACGCAGGTCCGGCAAATCGCGGCCGAAAACGGCATCACCGGAATTACCGTCGATGCGAACGGCGACATTCTGTTCGCCGATTACGACAGCAATCTGATCAAGCGGCTCGTCTTGAACCCGAACTCCAACGGCGCGCCGCTGCCCGCGACGCTCGCGGACACCGGCATTTTCAGCAACGTGGCCACGCTCACGCCCGCCGCCGGCGTCGTGCATTACTCGCCGAACGTGTCCTTTTGGTCCGATCACGCGATCAAGACGCGGTGGTTCGCGCTGCCTGATCCGACCTCGACCTTCGGTTTCAACCCGACTGGCGCGTGGACCCTCCCCACCGGCGCCGTCTGGGTAAAGCATTTCGACCTGCAACTGCGCCGCAACGATCCCACGAGCGCGCGGCGCATCGAGACGCGCGTGCTGGTCAAGACCGCCGACGGGCTCTACGGCGCGACGTACCAGTGGAATGACGCGCACACGAGCGCGACGCTCGTGCCCGAGGAAGGAGCGACGAAGGCGTTCACCATCACTGAGACCAACGGCACGACGCGCGCGCAGCAGTGGAGCTATCCCGGCCGCACCAATTGCCTCGCGTGCCATACCGAGCGCGGCGGCGGAGTGCTCTCGTTCAACACCCGGCAACTCAACCGGCCCGCCGCGGGCAGCACCGAAAACCAGATCACCTCGCTGGTGCTCGGCGGCTACCTCGCCAACGGGCCCGTGGAAACGCCCCCGCTTGCCGCGCTCGTCAATCCGGCCGACACCACGAAGTCGGTCGAGCAGCGGGCACGCGGCTACCTCGACGTGAACTGCGCGCAATGCCATCAGCCCGGCGGCACGGCACTGGGCGCCTTCGACGCGCGCGCCGCGACGCCGCTCTCCCTCACCGGCCTCGTCAACGGCCCCGTCCTCGCCACCGCCGGCATTCCCGAGGATCGCGTGATCGTGCCGGGCGATGCTGCGCACTCGATGTTGCTTCGCCGCCTGGCGGGCGTGTTCGCCGGCCGCATGCCGCCGCTCGGATCCACGGAACGCGATCTCGATGCCGAGGCGCTGCTGGCATCGTGGGTCACCGAGCTGGCCCGGCCGCAGCCGCCGAGCCAGTTGCTCAATCTCGCCGCGCGCGCAGCAGTCGGCACCGGCGGCGACGTGCTGATTCCCGGTTTCGTCATCGCCGGCGCGTCGAAGCCAGTGCTCGTCCGCGCGGTTGGACCCTCGCTGCGCCAGTTCGGGCTCAACGATGCCCTCGCCGCGCCCGTGCTGACCTTGTTCGATGCGGACGCGAAGGTCATTTCGACCAACACGCGCTGGTCGACCGCGGCGAACGCGACCGACGTGAGAATCGCCGCGGCACGCGTGGGCGCGTTTCCGCTCGAGGACGACAGCGCCGACTCGGCCATGCTCATCACGCTGCCGCCCGGTGCTTACACCGCGCAGACCGCCGGCGCGAACAACTCGACCGGCGTCGCGCTGGTGGAAGTCTACGACGCCGGCACGCCCGGCAGCACTTCACGCCTGATCAACACGGCGGTCCGCGCGCAGGTCGGCACCGGGGCGAACATACTCATCCCCGGTCTCGTCGTCAGCGAAGGCGCGCCCAAGACCGTGTTGATCCGCGCGGTTGGTCCCGGCCTCGCGGCCTTTGGCGTCCCCGGCACGCTCGCGCAACCCGTGCTCACGCTCTTCGCCGGATCGGAAAGCTATGTGACGAACGTCGGCTGGAACACCGCCACCAACGTCGCCGAAATCCGCGCCACCGCGGACCGCGTCGGCGCCTTCAAGCTGGCGGAAGGCAGCCGTGACAGTGCGATGCTGGTGAGCCTAAGTCCCGGCGCCTACACCGTGCAGGTGAGTGGCGCGAATGGCACAAATGGCGTGGCGCTGGTGGAAGTGTACGAGGTGCCGTAAACGAGTGCCCCCAACAGGGGGTTGAATCGCGGATGCGCGGATGGCGAGCCGTCAAACGCGAAGGAGCGGCGGTTTTCCAACCGCCGAGAACCGATCCGTCGACCGGGTATGGGCGGTGAGGAGACCGCCCCTCCGCCTTAACGCCGCGCTGACGCGCGCAACCGCGCCTGCGCCACATCCTTGAACTCCACCTTCGTCGGTTGCGTAACCCTTTTTCAGCATCAGATTCCTGAGTCGCACGTCTTGCTCGCTTATCGTGTCTACGCCGTATGGATCTCCCGCCTTCGACCTGCCGCTCACGGCATAGGCGCCGTCTGATGAAAAGAATCCATTTTCTTGCCCTTGGAATGTTCGCCGTGTGCCCGGCCTTGGCGTCCGCGGCCGAGCCAAGTATGGAGATTTTCCGCCGCGAAATTCAGCCGGTGCTGACCAAGTACTGTTACGATTGCCATGGCGATGGTCACGCCAAGGGGGGCGTCACCCTGGACGAGTTCACGACCCCGGAGAAGCTGCGCGATCACACCCTGTGGACGCGCGCGTTGAAAAACGTCCGCGCGGGCATTATGCCGCCGGCGGATGAAACCACGCTTCCGCCGGCCGAGGCGGAAAAGATCATGCAGTGGATCAAGCGCGAGGCGCTCGGCTTGGATCCGGCGAAGCCTGATCCCGGCCGGGTCACGGTGCGGCGGCTCAATCGCGTGGAGTAC
>JBKJRG010000193.1:0-2749 GCA_046594805.1 Opitutaceae bacterium
CTTCACTCCCCCACCTCGGCGCCGCGCAGCGGCTTCGTTCAACTCGGAGATGCACCCACGGGATCCAGGCGCCGCGATGAAAACCTGCCGGAGCACCGCCGCCGGGCTGTCATGCCACCGCGTCGGTGTAGGCGCGCAGGCCCGCGGAATTGAGCAGGTGGATGCGCGGGCCTTCGACGCGGATCAAACCCTCGTCCCGAAAACGCGCCAGCGTGCGCGAAAGCGTTTCGCTGGTGACACCCAGCTGGCCCGCGAGGTTTTTTTTCGTGACCGGCAGCTCGAACGACGCCGTCCCCGCGGGTGCATGCCGCCCGAGCCAGGCGGCAAGCCGGGCCTCGATCTGGCGGCCCTTGTAGTCCTGCAACGTTTGCACGAGGTGCTTCAAGTGCAGGCTCATCGAGGCGAGCATGTGAAGCGACAGCTCGGGGTTTCTTCGGATCAACTCGCGGAATCCCGCCCGCTGCACCAGGATCACCTGGGAATTTTCGAGCGCCACGGCGTTCGCCGGATAAGCCTCCACCGTGGCGAGAGTGACTTCCGCAAAGCTTTCCGGCGCGCGAAACACGCAGATGATCTGTTCGCGACCGTCCGGAGTAATCTTGAAGACACTGACTGCACCCGTCTGGAGGACATAAAATCCCTCCGCCTTGTCGCCTTCGCGGAACAGCATCCCGCCCTTCTCGAGCGACTTCAGCGAGCACACCTCGGCGACCGCCGCGAGATTCTCCGAAGAAAGGTCCGCAAACATCCGACTTTGCCGCAAAGTGCCGATGAGCGCGGTGCGGCGAAGCGCTTGAGAAGAATTCGGGGGGGCAGTCATCACCGGCAATTTTCGTTGCAGCCGTTGATCCTAATCAAGGCAATTGCCCGGCTCACCCCGTATACTGCCCGCCATGTCTCCGCTGCCACCCTTTGAGCTGGATGTGCGCCCGCTCTTTGCCGCGGGCCGCCCTCCGCTGGTACCCATCCTCGATGCGGTCAACCGGCTGCGGCCCGGCCAGGCGCTGCTGTTGATCGCTCCCATCCAGCCCATACCGCTTTACGACCTGCTCGGCCAGCGCGGCTTCAAACCCGAACCCCGCGAACGCGAGGACGGAACCTGGGACATTCTGTTTCGGCCCGCGAAATAGCGCTGCCGCGGAGATCCCTCAGCCCATGCCTTTCCGTATCTGCAAGATCTTCGAAATCGAGAGCGGGCACATTCTTTCCAAGCACCCCGGAAAGTGCCGTTTTCCGCACGGGCACAGTCGGCGGGTGGAAGTCGTGCTGGCAGGGGATCAGCTCGATGCGAACGACATGGTCTGCGACTTCCAAGCCATCAAGCGGGTCGTGAAAGACTTTCTCGACTCGTGGGACCACGCCCTCTGCCTCAACACGGCGGATCCGAATTTCGCCTTCTACCAACAGACCTACGGGACGCGCGTCATTCCGTTCCATTTAGCCGATCCGACGAGTGAAGTGATGGCCAAGGCGATTTTCGATGAATTGAAACGCAGCCTGGCCGAGGCCTCAAACGGCCCTGCGACAATTCATAAGATACCACCCGGTGTGCGCGTGGAGAGGGTACGGCTGACCGAGACGAGTTCGTGCTGGGCGGAGTATTCCGAGTAGGCACGCTGTGCCCTGGAGCAAAACGGCAAAGAGCTCGATTTCACTTTCCATGCCTACCCACTCCCTATCGTGCCGCAGCCGCGCCGCTGCCCTGGCCGCCTTTTGCCTCGCGGCGGCCGCCACGTTCGCCGCTGTCGAATCGTCTGACGTGCGGCGCCGGCTCGAACAACAATCGCCTGCGCACCCCCGTTTGTTTCTCGCGGCGGGCGGTGAAGCGGAGCTGCGCGCGCGGATCGCCACGGATCCAATGTCCGCGAAGCTCCACGCGGGGCTGTTGCGCGAAGCCGAGCGACTGCTCACGACCAAGCCGGTCGAGCGCGTGTTGATTGGCCGGCGGCTGCTCGATCAATCGCGCACCTGTCTCTCGCGCGTGTTGCACCTCGGGCTCGCCTGGCGGTTCACCGGAGATAAAAAATACCTCGAACGCGCCCAGCGCGAGCTGCTCGCCCCCGCCGCGTTCTCCGACTGGAACCCCCAGCACTTCCTCGATGCGGCGGCGATGACCACCGCCGTCGCGATCGGCTACGACTGGTTTTATCCCGCGCTCGACGAACCGGCGCGCCGCGCGTTGCGCGAGGCCATCGTGGAGAAGGGCCTCGAACCTGCGTCCGCGAAACTGAAAATCTTCCCGACCGATCCGCCGCCGGCCGCGACCGACGCGCGCAACGAAGGCACCCGCCTGCTGGGCTTCGAAGTCAGGGTGCCCGCCGGGCAGCCGCAACGGGTGGTCGTGCACCTCGCCCCCGATGGCACCTCGCCGACTGCCGTGGTGATCGAGCCGCTGGCAACCTGGTGAGGCAGGGTGCAGAGGTCCGGGCGCGTCGGACAATAAATGCGCCGCTTTTGCCAACCGCCGCACGGCAGGGATGGGCCCGTTCTGCTAGGTTGTTTTCGCCGCCCACGCGCCTGCACTGCCCTTGCGCGCGGCAGCCGCGACCCGATTCAACCCCCATGACGAAGGTGAAAAACAGCCCCATTGGCTCAAGCCAGGCGCGGCGGGCCGCGTTATGTTTTCTGCTCTCCCTCCCGGCCAGCCGGGCCGGTTCAGCCTGTTCACGGTGCGGCCCGAAGCGGATGCGGATGCGGCGGCGCTCGACGAATATCTCCAGTCGCTCGAGAGCAACAGCGCGAGGAGGGC
>JBKJRG010000098.1:0-4936 GCA_046594805.1 Opitutaceae bacterium
CACGATCATCGAAACGCCCGCCTTCGCGTGGCTGCCCGAGTATCTCGCGGCGCACGGGGTGGAGGTCGTCGCCTCGCTCCCGTGCTACAGTGCAGAGAACGTCGATGCGCAGCGCGGCGACGGCGTGTTCGCGAAGAGCATCCGCGCGCTGCAAAAACTCAACGCGTGCGGCTACGGCACGCGCCTGCTGCTGACGCTCGTCTATAATCCACTCGGCGCTAAACTGCCGCCTCCGCAGGCCGAACTGGAGGCCGACTACAAAGCGGAACTGCGCGCGCGCTTCGGCATCGAGTTCACGCGGCTGTTCACGATCACGAACCAACCCATTGCGCGCTTCGCCGCCGACCTGCGCGAGCAGGGCAAGTGGGACGAATATCTCGAGCTCCTCGCGAACAGCTTCAATCCCGCGACCGTCGAAGGCCTGATGTGTCGCTCGACGCTGAGCGTCGGCTGGCGCGGCGAGGTTTACGATTGCGACTTCAACCAGATGCTCGGGCTGCAGCTCCGCAACGGAAAACCGCTCAACCTCTGGGACGTGACGCCTGACTATCTCGACGGTTGCCCGATCCAGACCGGCGTGCATTGTCTCGCCTGCACGGCGGGTGCGGGCAGCAGTTGCGGCGGGGCGCTTGAGTGAATTTCCCTTCGCTCGTCCCACTCCTCCTATGAAAAAATACCTCGTCGTCTTTGCCTCGCTCTTGCTTGCGGCCGCCCTTCCGGCGGCGGAGCCGAACGTCTCCGCTACGATGCCCGGCCTCAAGGTCGGCGACCAAGCCGCCGCCTTCACGCTCAAGAATTCCGCCGGTGCCGACGTCGCATTGGGCGACTTGCTGAAACGCGGGCCCGTCGCGCTGGTATTTTACCGCTCCGCCGACTGGTGCCCGTTTTGCAAAAAGCAGCTTCAGGACTTGGAGAAGAACCGCTCAGCCATCGAGGCGGCGGGTGTGCAGCTCATCGGCGTGAGCTACGATACGCCCGCCACGAGCGCCGCCGCCGCGGCGAAACTCGGTCTGACGTTTCCGCTGCTGTCCGATCCGGGCAGCAGGGTCATCGACGCCTACGGCATCCGCAACGCCGAGGCCAAGGGCAAAGCCGAGGGCGTGCCGCATCCGGTGTTGTTCATCGTCGACCGCTCGGGCACGATCCGAGGCAAACTCATGCGCGACGGCTACCGCGAGCGGCCCGAGAGCGCCGAAATCATCTCCGCCGCCCAGGGCCTGAAATAATTTTCCCATGTCCACTCCCATTCCCGCCAAGGACCTCACGAAAGAATTTCCCCGCAGCCCGCGTGAAACGCTCGCCGGCTACATCCACGCCGCGCGCATGACTGACAAATGCCGCGCCGTTCTCGCCGGCACCGCCGGCGAATATCACTACAACTGCCCGCTCGACCGCTACCTCTTCGACTTCACCGGCATCGACGCCGAGGCGTTCAAAGCTTTCGTCGCGACCGGGGCTGACGATGCGGCCATTGCCGGATGGATCACCGCGCACTCGCGGGTGAAGGAACGAGGCGAGGTCGTCGCCTGGAACAACAAGATGCGCGACATGCGCCTGAGCGAGATGCCGCTGCCGCTGCAGGAGTTCCTCGAAGGCTACATCCCGAAATTCATCCCGAAGGGCCGACCCGTGCGCGTGTGGTTCGACGTTTACGATCTCGAAGAAGGCCGGCAGTAACCGGCGCGTCGCCCCGCCGTGACGGAAATCTTCCCGACGACGATGGGTTGGCGCCCGATTCTCGCTGTCGCAGGACTTGCGGCGCTGCTCGCGTGGGAGACGGCGCAGCCGTTTTTCGCGCAGTTTGCCCGTCCCCGTGATCGCGCGCGGCACGGCGCGCGCAACCTGGCGCTCGGTCTGCTCAACATTCTCGTCATCGCGCTGGTCTTCGCCGGCGTCTGGCTGGCGACGACGCAATGGGCGGCGGCGCACCACTTCGGCCTGCTCCATTGGCTGGAGGCGCCGGGATGGCTGCGCTGGCCGCTGGCGATTTTGCTCTTGGATACGTGGATGTATTTTTGGCACCGGCTCAACCACGCCACGCCGTTTCTCTGGCGCTTTCACCGCTGGCACCACGCCGATCGTGCGATGGACGTGACGACGGCGAGCCGTTTCCACACCGGTGAGATCGTGCTGTCGTCCATCCTGCGTGTGCCGGTGCTGGCACTCATCGGTTGCCGGATCGAGGAGCTGGCGCTCTACGAATTACTGCTGGCCGCGGTCGTGCAGTTTCACCACGCGAACATCGGGCTGCCCGAGCCGCTCGACCGTGCCCTGCGGTGGATCATCGTCACGCCGCACCTGCACAAGGTGCATCACTCCGTCGTCCGCGCCGAGGCCGACTCAAACTTCAGTTCGCTGTTCTCGTGGTGGGACCGCGTGTTTCGAACCGTGCGGCTCTCGGAGGATTCCCATCGGATTGTTTTCGGAGTAGACGATGACGGGGTGGCGCGCTGACCGAATACCGCGACTTACTCCTCAAGGCCGCTTCTCTTCGGAAAAACGGTGCCCAATCTCCTCACCCGTTCTGCCGATCCATCCACCCCCTAACTCCGCCGTCGCGCCGCTCGCCGGCATGGCATTGCCTCCCTCACCCTCATGAAATCACTCTGTTTCCTCCTACCCCTGACCAGCCTCGGCCTCGCGCTCACCGCCAATGCAGCCGACGGCCTCTTCGAGGCCGCTTTCCGGACCTCCCTGCTCAAGAGTTTCAACGAGGCGTCGGGCAAGATTATCGCCCTGGCCGAATCGATTCCGGAAGCCAACTACGGCTGGCGCCCGATGGAGGGCGTCAGCTCCGTCCGCGACGTCCTCGTGCACGTGACGGAGACGAATTTCAGCTTGGGCGCGCGACTTGGGGGAAAGCCACCGGCCGGGATCGACCAGAAAGCCGTGGGCGACGCGATGGAGACAAAAGCCGCAGCGCTCACCGTGACTAGGCAAAGCATGGATTACATTCGCGACATTCTGTCTACGATCCCGGCGGCGGAGCTGCTGCCGGAGGTCAACGTCTTCGGGAGCAAGGCACCGAAACTCCGCGTCGCGTTACTTCCGGTGGACCACGCCCACGAGCATCTCGGCCAGTTGATCGCCTACGCTCGCATGAATCGCATCGTGCCGCCTTGGAGCAAGTAGCCAGCTATGACAATGGAGCGCAGTCAGTGCCGCGCGCATTTCGCACAATTCAGGGAATAAACCCGGCCGCTCTTCGTCTCATCCCCGGTAGCTCCCGCCAATCGTTTCAACGCCTTCACCGATTACGGCATCGGCCTCGGCCTGCGCGTGCCGCACCATGCGCACATCCTCGAGCGGAAACCGGTCGTCGATTGGTTCGAGATCATCTCCGAGAACTTCATGGTCGATGGCGGCCGGCCGCTCGAAGTGCTCGATCGAATTCTGGAGCAATATCGCGTCGTGCAGCACGGCGTCTCGATGTATTTCGGCTCCGCCGACAAGCTCGACCGGACACATCTCAGGAAGCTCAAGCGGCTCGTCAAGCGGACCCGCACGCCCTGGCTTTCCGATCATCTCTGCTGGGGAAGCGTGGATGGCACCTACTCGCACGACCTGCTGCCGATGCCCTACACGCGGGCCGCGGCGAAGCGCGCGGCGGAGAAAATCAGTCAGGTTCGCGACTATCTCGAAGTGCCGATCTGCGTGGAGAACGTCTCGAGCTACGCCGAGTTTCACGTCTCGGAAATGACCGAGTGGGAGTTTCTCACCGAGGTGGTCGAGCGCGCCGACTGCGGAATTCTCCTCGACGTGAACAACATTTACGTCTCGGCGAAGAACCACGACTTCAACCCGTATGATTATCTCAATGGCGTGCCGCACCACCGCGTGGGCCAGATTCACGTCGCCGGCCACACGAAGTTCGAGCGCTACCTTTTGGACACGCATGACCACCCCGTGCTCGACCCCGTGTGGAAACTTTACGCACATGCCACGCGGCGGTGCGGGGTGACCGCCACGCTTCTCGAGTGGGATGACCGCATCCCGTCGTTCGCCGAGGTGCATCAGGAAGCGCTCAAGGCGAACGAATTCATCGGCGGGGCGCGCGCGGCGCAACCGGATCAAGGGACGGCGCCGGGAGTCAACGCGTCGGCGCGAAAATGACCGCGATCGACTCAGTCCCGCCACGGACGCTCCGGCAGGCTTTCCCGGCGAAGCCCTTCGGCCTCAAGCCCCCGCCGCCTCACGCTCCGGCAACCGTCCGCTCGACCTCCGACTTGCGGAGGCTCCAGCGTCTGATGACTCATGCGCTCTTGTGCCCGCCCGGTCCCGGCGACGATTTGCGACCGATGTGGATCGATGGCCGGCCGCTGGCGAATGTCGCCGCGGAGTTCATCAAACCGAACGACCGGCTCACCTCGCTCGAACGGCTGCAAATCTATCGCCGCAGCTACGGGTGAAGTCCGCAGAGGTGCGCGAGTGGTTTGCGACCTGGATGGAGCTGGGATGGTTTTGCCGGCGAAAATAATTTCACCGCCCGCTGCTCCCCATTCCCATGAGCCTCTCGCCCCGGGGTGCGAAAGTCGGTGGCGTGCTGCTCGCGTTCACGATGCTCGTCGCCTACGCGCCGGCCGACCGCGAAGCGCTGCAGGCGATTTTCAGCGATACCGATAAATTTACGAGCGCGGGGCCGTTTCTGTTTCTCCTGGCGTCTCTCATCGTGCTGGCGTTCGGGCTGGGCAAGCTCTCGCTCGACGCGCTGTTTTTCAACAGCCCGAAGTGAAAATAGTGCCCGGCTGGCCAGTTCGCGCTATCGCCCGCTCTGGCGTGGAGCTCGCCGCAGCGCGCCGGATGTTTCGCGGTTACCGGCCCCTGACTGCAAACTCTCCCATCGTCACTACGCTCGCCTCCCGTGGGTGAGCCTTGTGTGTAATCAGAAACGCATGCGTCGCGCCCGGCCGGTGCCGGCAGCAGTTGCGGCGGGGCG
>JBKJRG010000141.1:0-5094 GCA_046594805.1 Opitutaceae bacterium
ATTACCTCCGCAGCCTCGGCGCCTCGAACATCGAGAAAGCGACCATTTCGGTTAAGAAGGAAACCCGCGGCGCGATCAAGGAAGGCGCCGACGGCGGCCAAAACTCCGGCGACGCCGGCGGCAGCCACCAACCCGCCCCCTCCTTCGTCCTGCCGGCCGAACTCACGCCCACGTCCATCCCGTTGCCCACCCCCAAGAAGACCTACACCGCCGCCGAAAAGAATGCCTGTTCAATCGAAGCCATGCGGAATGGTGGGGAGTGCGAAGCCTGCCAGTAATGGCGCATTGCGTATTAGGACCAAGCAAAGGTTCAGCTATCTTGCTGGGGATGCGGCGCCCTCGCCGCGTCAAAATGGGTAAAATCGTACTAGTGTTCAAAACAACACTCGACTCTGAAACGCTCTTCTCCTAAGTTTTCCGGCATGAACGCCGTTGGTCTCTTCGCTGGAATCGGCGGGATCGAACTCGGCCTCGCAGAGGCAGGCCATCGCACGACCCTTGCGTGCGAGATCGATCCCGCAGCTAGGGCCGTGTTGAAAGCGCGATTCCCTGATCTTCCGTTGCACGGAGATATTCGGACGCTCGATCGTCTGCCCAAGGGCACCGAACTTGTCGCTGGTGGTTTTCCCTGCCAGGACATCTCGCAGGCAGGCACGACTTCCGGCATCTCGGGCAAGAACTCTGGATTGGTGAACGAGGTCTTTCGCTTGCTGGAGAAGAGCGATGTTCCCCACGTCTTGCTCGAAAATGTGTCGTTTATCCTGGCGCTTAATCGCGGCCATGCGATGCGCCATGTGACGACCGAACTCGAGCGGCTCGGTTACCGGTGGGCATATCGGGTGATCGATAGCCAGGCGTTCGGTCTGCCACAGCGGCGCCAGCGGATGTTCATGTTTGCTTCCAAAGTGCTCGACCCGTTCGAGGTGCTTTTGGGCGAAAGCGTGCCGGCAAAGGAGGCCATCGGTTGGCAGGGGAGGGCGGTGGGTTTCTATTGGACCGAAGGTGTGCGCGGCTTGGGTTGGGCGGTCGATGGCGTGCCAACGTTGAAGGGCGGCTCGACCGTCGGCATTCCATCGTCTCCGGCAATCTGGATGCCCGATGGCAGGATTGTGACGCCCGATTTGCGCGACGCGGAGCGGATGCAGGGTTTCCCGGAAGGCTGGACGGAGCCCGCCCTAACTGTCTCTCGAGGCGGTTTTCGTTGGAAATTGGTTGGCAATGCCGTGTCGGTGCCAGCTGCGGCTTGGGTGGGGCGTCGATTGCGCGATGGAGCGCAAGCGGTGAACGCCAGCATGTCGACGTTCGATCCGATGAAGAAGTGGCCAGTGGCGGCATTCGGCGGCCCGCGCCAGCGTGCATTGGCGGTGGACATTTCCATGTGGCCGGTTGCAATGCCGCGAGTGCCGCTGACCAAGTTTCTCAAGCACGAACCGAAGCTTCTTTCGCTCAAGGCGACGGTTGGCTTCGTGTCCCGACTGCGCTCGGGTAGCCTTCATTTCCCGCAGGAGTTCATCGCCGCCTTGGATCGTCACGCGGAGCACATGCGAACGCAGCTCCCGCTGTTCGCTGTGGCGTGACGATGGACGGCGAATCGATTCTAGCCCGTTCGCTGACAGCCGCGCGAATCGAGGACTCACACGGCAACGTCTGGCAGTATCATTCCCGGAGCGACCGCCACAGCAAGATGGCCTGCTGGGCCATGTTGTTCGACCTGCTGCAGTCCTGTTCGCTTCTGCGTGATCAGGTCGCCGCCGGAAAAGTCTGTTTCGGCATCAACCATGAGATGTGGGATTTCAAGCAGGACAGAAAGAAGAACTTGGATTTGGTTCTGTGCACGAGGCGAGATGCCACCTCCAAACTTTCATTCGCCGACTACGGAGCGCAATGTGGGATCAAGCTGATGTCGGAAGAGTCAACCGCTTTGGAAAAGCTGCCCGCACTGAGGCAAGCGGGAGTTTCGAATGTTCTCGTCGCCCTCGAAGCGAAGGCCTGCATGACCGAACACAGCAAGGCGGTCCCTCGCCTGCACGCCGAGCTGTCATCCTCCTATCAAACGGTTCACGGGGACACCGGAGGCGCCATCGCCGCAGCCTATGTGCTGATTAATTCCGCTGACTCTTTCATCAGTCCCGATCGCAACCGGAAGCGCGTTCGAGGCGGAAAGTTCATCGTCAACCAACACAGGCAGCCAGCCGCCGCCGACAAGATGCTCGCCGCCATCGTGAAGATCACGCGTCGCAGCAAGGAATCCGAAGTCGGGTTCGATGGGGTCGGAGTCACCATGTTGCGCTGTGCCAACGACGGCTCGGACGTCAGCATCGATCCATTGGCAAATGCGAAGGTGACCGACATCCTGAAGTATGAGTCGTTCGTCAGCCGCCTCTCGCACCTCTACAGCACGAAGTTCGGTACGATCTAGGAAGAATTCGCGCGACCCGCTGTCCCCCCGGGAGCGTAGCCTGCTGATGTCGCGCGTGCGGCAGAGGCATACTGGTCCCGAACAGATCGTCCGCTCGCTCCTGCATCGCCTGGGTTTGAGATTCACGGTCGATGGTCCGTTGAATCGCTCCCTGCCCAGCCGCCCGGATATTGTCCTCCCGCGCTGGCGTACCGTAATCCTCGTCCACGGTTGCTTTTGGCATCGTCATGTCGGTTGCCGGCTCACAACAACACCGCAAACGCGCGCTGGATTCTGGAATCGGAAATTCACGGCGAATGTGGCCAGGGATCTTCGGCAGCGATCGCTACTCCGCATTGCCGGGTGGCGAGTCATCGTAATCTGGGAGTGCGAAACTCGAATTCCTGCTAAACTCGCATCCAAGCTATCCAGGCTGTTTTCATGGGCAACACGGACACCATATCGATTGTCTGTCCATTCGCGGATGAACGTACGAGCCCTGACCCCCGGCGTGAGCCCGTCCGGGATTTCCCTCCTCGCAAGGATTGTCGCGCCCCACTAGAAGGATTAATGTTGGTCCAATGGACGAACTCCTCGATGAAACATTCTACGGTCCGCTGAGGGCTTTTTCGAAAAAGAAACTGGCAGGGGCGGCGGAATTGTTCGCGCAGCGTTTGGCTCTCCTTCAGACGCCCACCGCTCGCTTGCCCAAAGAATGGATCGGGTGTGGCGCCTTGAGTCTCACACTACCACTCGCTGTCCCGTCGATTTTTGACGTCTCTTCCCGTACACCGCTGGCCGCCCCCAAGCTGTGGTTAGATCTGATGCAACGGGCGACCGGCAAGATTCGGTGGACGCCCATCCGTCCTGCACGGGTTACCGTCACCGCATTTGACTCGTACCGCCACGCGTCGGGAAACGACTTCGGGGTCAAAGGGGTAATCGATGCGCTCAAGGTCGGAACGAACGGACGTCGTGATGGACGCCCGCTATTCTACTTCGGAGCGATCTGGGATGACAACGTTAAGGACATGCCGCAACTCGACTTCGTTTTCCAATCGGTGGCGCATCCACGGGGCGCGCATTGCCAAATCGACGTGAATCCGATCTAAACGCATCGCTCTCGATTGCCCCGGATCCACATCAATGGTGCGCCCGCTCCGCTCCGCGTTCGGAAACCGTTCCCGACGTTCGGTGGGACCGTCGAACAGGGTCGGGCCGCTACGCGTTAATTCCGATGGCCGGCTCACCAAGGGAAATTAACAAGTAGCGGCTCGACCCCGTGGAAAGCACCGCCAAACCGCAGGGTTTTTCGCGCCACGCGCTGATTCCCGACGGCGCCGGCGACCACCTTGGCAACGTCGTCCAGGGCGATGTAGTGCATGGGCTGGTTGCCGTTGCCGTAGATCCGCACTTTGCCCGCGGCGGCGTCGAAGCCCACCGCCGACGGATTTGGAGCGGAATGCGTGGGTGTTTGCAGAAGAGACCAGAACGGCAGCCAAAATAGAGCCAAAAGGGGACAGGCCCCAGGAATTGATCTCCAGCCGGTCGATTGCTCGCGCATACCATGAATTGGGTATCCGCGGTGCTGGCCGGGGAGGGAGGCGCGCGACGAACTGCATGATGGGGCGCAAACGCCGGGGCGGCTTCTATTTTGTCTGGTTCAAGGGCGATCACGCACCACGCCACGTTCATGTCTTCGATCGCAGGAACCGATTCCTGGGGCGCGTCCGACTCGACACGTATCATTACCTGGAGGGCGGTCTTCCGCCGGCTGCGGCGGTTGCAATCATCCGCGAATTCCAGCAAAGTGGAATCCTATGAAGGGGTATGCGGAACGGAAGCCACAGGGATCGGCCAAATTTGAGCCGATTCGCGCCGTCCGTTTTCTCGACGATGAAAACGCCTTCGAAGTGGAGTTCGATTCCGGTGAGACTTTTCGCATCGACCACGCGGTGATTCGGCAAGCGAACGGTCTTTCGCTCGCAGGGGAAGTGGAGTCCGTCTGGATCGACGCCGAAACGCGCGCGGGGTTTCTGGTCCGCTACCGCAACGGCGAGTCGGCCGATTGCGCTTGGGACTTTGTGAAAGAAACGGCCTAAGGTTTCGCGAAAAGCGAGGTGCTTTACCTTCGTGCGCGCTCGCGGGCGTCGGCAAGCGACGACCCTAAACATCAGGCAGCTCAGCTCCCGACGTGGCGCAGCGCTGAAAACAGGTCAGGCCAGGAATCTGGATAATTTGCCCAAACTGCAGGAGGGGTCCGAGGTTTCGGTGGTCTTGTTCTCGCCCGGAGAAGATGTGCCTCGCGCCGCTCGCTCCGGCGCGCAAGCTTTGACCGGTCCCTCCAGCCCCTGACCACCATGAGAAAAAAGGCTTTGCTCCTGATTTTCGTCATCGCGGCGCGCACGCACGCGCAGTCGCTTCCGCCGCCCGCTCCCGCGGCGAAATCCGACGAGGCCGTGACGCTTTCCGTCTTCACGGTCACGGACGAGAAGGACCTCGGCTACGAGTCGATGCACACCACCGCCGGCCTGCGGACGGTGCAGCAGCTCAAGAACGTCGCCAACTCGATCTCGATCATGAACTCGCAGCTCATCGAGGATCTCGCCGCGCTCAACATCGAGGAGATGTCGCGTTGGTTCGTCACCGGCGAGCAGAGCCCCGATCCCGCGCAGCCGAATCAGCTCATCTTCCGC
>JBKJRG010000258.1:0-2640 GCA_046594805.1 Opitutaceae bacterium
CCCGGTTCTCCCCATCACGAGTCGCTCGATTCGGCGATCCTGCGGCTGCTGATGGACACGATCCCGGACCGGATTTATTTCAAGGATCTGCAGAGCCGGATCGTGCGCAACAACGCGGCGCACGCCCGCTCGCTCGGCGCGGGTTCGCCGGAAGAGTGTGTCGGCAAGACCGATTCCGATTTTTTCTCGCGCGAACACGCCGAGCGCGCCATTCGCGACGAGCAGGAAATCATCCGCTCCGGGCGGCCCGTCATCGCGAAGATCGAATCGCTGACCATGCGTGACGGCCGCCACCACTGGGCCTCGACCACAAAAATGCCGTGGCGGGATGCCGCCGGCATCATCATCGGCACCTTTGGGCTTACGCGCGACGTGTCGGCCGCCAAGGAAGCCGAGGACCGGCTGACCGAGGAGCGCAATCTCCTCCGGACGATTATCGATCACCTGCCGAGCCGCCTCTACGTCAAGGACGCCGACGCCCGCTATGTCCTGAACAACCAGTCGCACATCGAAATGCTCGGCGTGCACCGCCAGGCCGACGTCACCGGCCGCACCACGCTCGATTTTTTTCCCGGCGAACGCGGTCGGCAGGCGCTGGCCGACGACCGGCAGGTGCTGGCGGGCGGCCCGTCAATTCTCAACCAGGAAAAGTCCGACTTCGGCGCCGCGGGCACCACGCAATGGTCGCTCGTCACGAAGGTACCGCTCCGTGATCTCCAGGGCCGGGTCACCGGCCTCGTCGGCATCAGCCATGACATCACCCGGCGCAAGGAGGCAGAGGAGGAGTTGCAGCGTCGTACGACCGAAATGGAAACGGATCTCCGCATGGCGCGGCAGGTGCAGGAGGCCTTCCTCATGCGGGCGTATCCGGTGTTTCCGCGCGGCGTGCGGCCCGAGGATAGCGCACTGCGCTTCGTCCACCGCTACATTCCTGCCACCACGCTGGGCGGCGATTTCTTCGACGTCATCCAGCTCTCCGACACCCGTTGCGGCGTCCTGGTCTGCGACGTCATGGGCCATGGCGTTCGCGCCGGACTGCTCACCGCCCTGGTGCGCGGCGTGGTGGAGGAAATGGGAGTCCGCGCGGAGCATCCCGATCATGTCCTGCGCGAAATCAACCGCAGCCTCATGCCGATCGTGGAGCAAACCGGCCAGCCGGTGTTCGCGACGGCCTTTTTCGCGGTCATCGATCTCGCCACGCAGACCCTCTGCTACGGGAACGCCGGCCATCCGCGCCCGCTCATTTTGCGCGCCGACAGCGAGGAGATCGTCGCACTGGCGCCCGCTGACCCCGAGCCGGCGGCCGGGCTCCTGCGCGATTTTGTTTATACGCGACACGAGTGCAAATTCGGGTCCGGGGACATGCTGCTAGGCTACACCGATGGCGTGCTGGAAGCCACCGATGCCCAGGGACGGCTCTTCGGCGAAGAACGGATCCGCACGCTCCTCATCGCTTCCCGCGGCAAGATCGGCACGAATGTGTGCGACCAGATTCTCCGCGAAATGGAAACCCACAGCGGCCGCACCCGCTTCGAAGACGACGTGTGCCTCATTTCGATTGAGGCCACGCGGCGATGACCCCGGGGCGCGGCGCTGCAGCCGATTCTCTGTCGATGGCCTTTGATCTCGAGACCACCTGCCGCGTCGCGCTTGGCCTGGTTTTTGTCGGTGCAGGCTGCATCGGGGTGCCCCACCGGCTCCGCGCCGATCGCGTCGGGGGTCGCGTTTCGCGGCGCGTCGACCCGGGCTGGTTCTGGCTCCTGATGTGGCTCGACGGCCCGCTGGTAGCGGTGGGCTGTCTGGCATTTCTCATCCAGCCGCGCTGGCTCAACTTCGCCCGAGTCGACCTGCCGCCGTGGGTGCGACTGATGGGCGTGCCCGCCGCGCTCGCGGGCCTGGCGCTGTTCCTTTGGATGTTTCGCCATTTGGGATTGAATGTGACCTCCACGTCCATGCCGCGCGATCGGGCCACCTTGGTGACGTCCGGACCCTACCAGTGGATCCGTCACCCGATGTATTCCGCCGCGTTTGTTCTGATTAGCGCCTCGGCGCTGCTCACGGCGAGTGCCTTGGTCGCGCTCGGCGGCATCGGCATGTTCGCGCTGCTGGCCGCCCGCAGCCGGATCGAAGAACGGCGGCTCGTCGAAAAATTCGGGAATCCTTATCGCGCCTACCAACAGCGTACCGGGCGGTTTTTCCCGTGGAAAGGCACTGCCCTCAAATCTTCGGCACCCGAATCGTACTGATCATCGCGCTCCCGCTGAGGGCGTAGATGATCGTGAGCGGATGGAGCACCTGTCCGCCAATGTTCCAGGCGCCGAGCCAGATAGCGTTGTCCAGCCGGCCTTGGAAATGGAGCACCGCCAGGAATACCACGATGAGGACACTGGTGGGGATTGGCGTCCCCTCGAAATACTTCACCTTGCCGCTCTCATCCGCCAGAGCATCTGCGGTCGCGTTGAACCGGGCGAGACGGCTGATGCCGCAGGCTACGAAATAAAGCAGGATGGCGACATCGAGCGAACCGCGCAATCCCACGGCGAACCCGAGGGCGGCCGGAGCCAGGCCAAATGAAATCACGTCGGCCAGCGAGTCGAGGTCAGCCCCCAGCGTAGACGAACGTCGCCGCCAGCGTGCCAC
>JBKJRG010000275.1:0-7849 GCA_046594805.1 Opitutaceae bacterium
CAGCTCGGACTTCTTTTCGACCAACGAGTTTCCATGGCATCCACCAAGGAAGTGTCACCCATCATTGTCTGGAAAGTGTCACCTATCATTGTCCACGAGCCAGCGAGCTGGCCTACAACGCGCGGGTCACGCCGCGCTGACGGCCGGACGCGGGGTCATCGCCACCGTCCCGTTGACGCGAGTCGGCGTCAGCCCGCCGTGCAGTGCGGTGTAGAACGGATCACCCGGCTTGATCGAGCCACGCATCACCGGCCGGCCGGTGAAGGCGCTCTTGTAGATCGCGGTGAGCAATTCCAGCGTCCGCCGCGCATCGTCGCCACTGGTGAGCGGGCGGGTGGCGGTGTCCATGTTCTGGACGAATTCCGCGAGCTGCGCGGCGTGGGTCGACCCCGTGTCCGGCGGAAAATGCTGCCAGGCCTGCATGAGGGTGTTGCCTTCCTCCGCGGCCGTGGGCGCCAGGGTGATCTTCCAGTTGTCGCGGGTGTAGCCGTAGAGATGGGTGAGCTCGACGGTGGCCCGCTGATAATCGAGCCGGATCTGGGTTTCCTGTCGCGGGCTCAGCGCACTGTTCACAATCGACGCCAGCGCGCCATTGGCGAAGCGAACGAGCGCCATGGAAATGTCTTCCACCTCCACTTCGCGATCGAGCGTGGCCGCTTGCGCGCGCACTTCCGCCCAGTCGCCGAGCAGGTGCAGCAGGTGATCCATCGCGTGGATGCCGAGCCCCATCGTGGGCCCGCCGAGCTCGGTCGCCCATTTGCCGCGCCACGGCACCGCGTAGTAGCTGGCATCACGATACCAGAGCGTGTGGCAAACCGCGACCAGCGGCCGGCCGAGCAGTCCCTCGGCGGCGAGTCGCCGCAGGTGCGCAGTGGAGGAGGCAAAACGTTGCTGGAAGACGCAGGCGGTGAAACGGCCGGTGCGGCGCTCCGCTTCCTGCACGCGATCCAGCTCCGCCAGCGAGGCGCAGAGCGGCTTTTCGCACAGGACCCAGGCGCCCGCCTCCATCGCGGCGATGCTGATTTCCGCATGCACGGCGGGGGGCGCAGCGACGAGGACAATGTCGGGTCGTTCCGCGCGCAGGGCCGTCGGGTAATCTGGATGCGGGGTGACCCCTTTATGCCGTGCGCAAAAAGCGTTCACCCGCTCCGGCATGACGTCGACCGCCGCCACCAGCAGCACCCGGCCCCGCGATTCCTCGATCGCCCGCGCATGCGAGTCGGCCACGCCGCCGGTGCCGACCAAAAGTGCACGGTAGATCCTGCTCATGGGGTGACGGCACTCGGTGGCGCGCCAAGGGCAGGGTCAAAGGCATTTCCCGGCCAGGCGGGGCCAAGATTGCCAGACAGTCCGACGTATTGCGGGGGGGATTCCGGTCGGCATGGCCTTCGTAGCCACGAGCGTGAGCGAGTGGTGGTCCGTCCACTCGCTCACGCTCGTGGCTACGGGGCCGCAAATTCCTACGCGCGGGCGATGACGCGGCCGGCGCAGACGACCACCTCGACCGGATTGTCGCCCAGTTCGTAGCCGAGCATCCGTTCATCGCGGTGGCGCAATACGATCAGATCCGCGCGCTGCCCGGCGGCAATCGTGCCGCGATCGCGCAGGCCGAGCAGCGCGGCTGCGTTGACCGTGCAGGCCGCGATCGCTTCGGCGGGAGAGAAGCGGCACGCGCGCACCGCCAGGGCGATGGCGAACGGGAGGGAGTGCGATGGCGAGGTGCCGGGATTGCAATTGGTCGCCAGCGCCACGGCGCCGCCGAGATCGATGAGCTTGCGCGCTCGCGGGTAACGGCCGTTCGTCTGGAAGCTCGTGATCGGCAGGATCACGCCGAAGGTGTGGGTCGCCGCCAGCGCGGCGAGATCCTCGGGCGTCGTCGCCTCGAGGTGATCGATGCTGGTCGCATGCAGCCGCAGCGCCTCGGGAACCATGCCGAGCGAGTTGAACTGATCCGCGTGCACCCGGATCGGCAGCCCGTGCTTGCGCGCGCGCTCGAACAACCGCACGCAGGCCTCCACCGGCCACGCGCTTTTTTCGCAGTACGCGTCGATGGTGATCCCGGGAAACTCGTGCCAGATCGCCGGAAGCATCTCGCGCACCACCATCCGGGTGTACTCCGCGGCGTCGCCTTCCACCGCGTGACCGAGCAGCGCCGTCGGGACGACGGTGCCCGGCCATTCGTTGGTCGCGCGCTGGATGGCATGGAGCATCTTGAGCTCCGCCTCGGTGGTGAGCCCGTAGCCGCTCTTCACCTCCACGGTCGTCGTGCCGGCGCGGAGCATGAGGTCGAGCTGCGTCTTGAGATTGGCCGCGAGCTGCTTGCGGGTCGCTTCGCGCACCGCACGGACGGTCGCGTGGATTCCGCCGCCGGCCGCGAGGATATCGAGATACGGCACGCCGCGCAGGTTCTGCTCCCATTCCGGCAGCCGATCCCCGGCCCAACATGCGTGCGTGTGGCAGTCGACGAAGCCGGGCATCACCACGCGACCGGCTGCGTCGATGACTTCGGCGCCCTCGGGCGCAGTCAGGTTTTCGCCCACGCCGGCAATCTTCCCGTCCGTCACCAGCACATCGCCGCGGGGTACGATGGCGAGGTTGCCCAGCGCGGCGCCGCGGCGGGGGATGTCGCCCGCGGCGAGGGTAAGGAGGCGGGCGTTGCGGATCAGGAGGCTCATGGTCGCGTGGCGAAACCCGTGAGGAAGGTGAGAAACAGGTGGGCCGCAAGCCGCGCGGTGCGTCCGCCTTCGTCCTCCGTCGGGCAAAGCTCCATGAGATCGAAGCAGCGGACGCGCGGATCCGCGCCGCATGCCCGCAGCCAGCCCTCGGCCTCCCGCGGCGTCCAGCCCGCCGGATTCGGCGCGCTCACGCCCGGGGCATGGGCCATGTCGAGGACGTCGAGGTCGAAGCTGACGAACAGGTTTTCCGCCGAGCGCGGCAGTGCGACCGGACTGGAATCAACGCTGGCCTGGCCGCCCTGCGCGACAAACCACGCGTGGTGTTCGCGCGAGTTCACCTGCGGCCGGAAGCCGTGCAAGTGGAGCGGGCCCGCGCCGCAATCCTCGATCAGCCGGCGAAACGCCATGCCCGAGCCCTCGGACTGGCGCACGTCGAGATGCGCATCGAAATAAACACCCGCGAGTGGCGAAAATTTTTCCCCGACCGCCCGGACGAACGGAAACGTCAGATCGTGCCCGCCGCCGATCGCGATCGGGAAGAGCCCGCGTTCGAGGAGGGCGGCGACGCTTTCCGTGACGCGGGCGTGCGTTTTTTCCAGCGAAGTGCGGCTCGGGATCACATCGCCCGCATCGTAGACGCGTGGCCAGGCCCCGCTGGCCGGCTCGGCGGCGCCCTGGCGGGCGAGCGCCGCGCGGAAAGCGGCGGGCCCCTCGGCCGCGCCGGGCCGGCCGTGATTGAGGCGCACCCCGGTGTCGTCCGGCAGCCCGAGCAGCGCAATCGCGCACCCGCGCGCGGAGTCGCGCGCGACGGTGGCGGCGAACCGGTTGGAGGAAAACTCGGGCCAGATGGCGGGGGTGGTGTGGGGGAGGGTCACGCAGAGGGATTTCGTGGTACCGTGGGAGCGAGCTTGCTCGCGACTTGGTGTACGTTCGAAAGCCACGCGGGTTGAAGCACGGCCTCTCGCGCGTAGCCGCCAAACCAACTCCAGTCTTGCGCACAGCAATAAAAGCCGGGCCAGTTCTCTCCCCGTCCTCCCAATCCCGCCACCACTGGATTCATCAACAGATAATACAGAATGGGGCGCAGTTCTTCAGGAGAACGAAGCCGATGCTCGAAGTAACCCGGCTGCCAGGCTAGTCCCAGCGACCGAAGGGAAGCGGATGTCTTGCTTTTGAATCGAGCCATTGCGCGACCGAGGGCAAGTCGGGATCCCAACTCGAACAAGAGGTGAACATGATCCGGCATGATCATCCATGCGCGGACCATCCAAGCACGGTCGGATTCCATCGCCTGGCGTTGGACCGCGCAGGCATTAATGATTTCGGGAACAGCAAGGGAAGTTGCGCGGTGGAGAGTGCAAAAGGTGACGAAGTAATTGCACCCTTCTCCTGACCATCTCCCCAGTCGAAGCGAGGAGTAGCCGCGCATTGGATTATGGCAGTCGCGAGCGAGCTCGCTCCTACATTTCTCGTCGTCGCGACGATCAGGCTTCATCAAAACCAATCTTTGGAGAAGCGGTGACGTAGGCGAATTGTTTCCCTCACCACCCCCGCATCGGCACCTTCACCCGCTGCGCATCCGCACACGCCTGCGCCGCCTCGTAACCGGCATCGGCGTGCCGCAGGACGCCCATCGTGGGATCGTTGGTCAGGACGCGCTCCAGCCGCCGCGCGGCTTCGGGGGTACCGTCGGCCACGATTACCTGGCCGGCGTGCTGGCTGAAGCCGATGCCCACGCCGCCGCCGTGGTGGAAACTCACCCACGACGCGCCACTCGCCGTGTTCACCAGCGCATTCAGGATCGGCCAGTCGCTGATCGCGTCGGAACCGTCGCGCATGGCTTCCGTCTCCCGGTTGGGACTCGCGACCGATCCGCAATCGAGGTGATCGCGGCCGATGACGATCGGCGCCTGGAGCCGGCCGTCGGCGACCATCTGGTTGAAGCGCAGCCCGGCGCGGTGCCGCTCGCCCAGCCCAAGCCAGCAGATGCGCGCCGGCAAACCCTGGAACGCCACGCGCTCCCCGGCGAGCGTGAGCCAGCGACGCAGGCTGGCGTCGGTCGGAAAAAGTTCGAGCAGCGCGCGGTCCGTCGCGGCGATGTCGGCCGGATCCCCGGAGAGCGCGACCCAGCGGAACGGGCCGCGGCCAAGGCAGAATTGCGGTCGGATGTAGGCTGGCACAAAACCGGGAAACGCGAAGGCCTGCTTGAATCCTTCGTCGGCCGCGCGCTGACGGAGATTGTTGCCGTAGTCGAAAGTCCGCGCGCCGCGCTTCATCAACGCCACCATCGCCTGCACGTGGCGCTTCATGCTCCCAAGACTCAACCGCTGGTAACGTGGCGGGTCGCGGCGCCGGAGCGCCCGGGCCGCCCGCAGGTCAAAACCCACCGGCACATAGCCGTGCAAAGGATCGTGCGCGCTCGTCTGATCCGTCAGGACATCCGGCGTCAGGCGGCGGGCCAGCAGGCGTTCGAGGAGTTCGACGGCGTTCGCCACCACGCCGACGCTCCGCGCTGTTTTTGCGGCCGCACTGGCGACGGCCCGATCGATCGCCGCGTCGAGGTTCGGCGCAATCTCGTCGAGGTAACGATCGCGGACGCGCTTGGTGAGCCGCGAGCGATCGACGTCCGCGATCAGGCAGGTGCCCCCGGCCATGGTGAACGCGAGCGGCTGGGCGCCGCCCATCCCGCCGCAGCCGGCCGTGACGCCGAGCCGGCCGGCCAGGCTCCCGCCGAAATGCTGGCGGCCGACCTCGGCAAAAGTCTCGTAGGTCCCCTGCAGGATCCCCTGCGTGCCGATATAGATCCAGGATCCGGCCGTCATCTGGCCAAACATGATCAAGCCGCGGCGCTCGAGCTCGTCGAAATTGGCCTGCGTGGCCCAGTGCGGCACGAGATTGGAATTCGCGATGAGAACGCGCGGCGCGTCGGGATGCGTGCGGACCACCCCGACGGGTTTGCCGGACTGGACCAGGAGCGTCTCATCGGAAGCGAGCGCGCGCAGGGCGGCAACGAGGGCGTCGAAGCACGCCCAGTTGCGCGCGGCCTTGCCGCGACCGCCGTAAACGATCAACTCGGCGGGATGCTCGGCGACCTCGGGATCGAGGTTGTTCATCAGCATCCGCAACGCGGCCTCGGTGGTCCAGGATTTGCACGAGAGCGTCGGGCCGCGCGGGGCGCGGATGATGCGCGGCGCGGAAGGTTTTTTGGAAGGCATGGGGTGGGCGGTCGAATCCACCCCGCCGGCCGGGGTGGGTGGGTGGGTGCGTTTACGGATGGAACTTCGAAAGCGGTTTGAATTCGCCGGCCGCAATCATGGACCGGATGGCCTCGATGTCGGGCGCGAGCGGGCGGTCGTCGGTGAGTTTCCTGACCCGGCGGCGAATCAACGCGTGGGCGATTTCGACGGCGGGCGAGGAGCGCAGCGGTCGGTGGGATTGGAGCCCCTGCGCCGCGCAGAGCAGTTCGATCGCGACAACGGTCGTGACGAGATCCAGCGCGCGCTCGGCCTTGGCGGCGGAACGCGGGCCAAACGAATTGTAGTCCTCCATGCCGGCGCAGGTGGAGAGGTTCACCACGCTGGCGGGGGCGGCGAGGCCCACGAGCTCGTTGCACGCGGCCGCGGCGGTGTATTGCGTCACCATCAATCCCGAGTTCAGCCCGGGCCGCGGCGTGAGGAACGGCTTGAGGTGCGACTCGGGATCGCCGGCCGAGATCATGTGGTAGACGCGCCGCTCGGCGATGCCCGCGACATGGGCGAGCGCGATGGCGACGATGTCGAGGGGCAGCGCGACCGGCATGCCATGGAAATTACCGGCAGAGACGATCGCCTCCTCGCGCCGGCGGCCGCGGGCGCGAGGGAAAACCAGGGGATTGTCCGTGACCGCGCCGAGTTCCTGCCGCAGCGCGGACCAAGTGCCGGCGAGTGCGTCGCACACCGCGCCCAGCACGATGGGGGCGCAGCGAAACGAATAGGGATCCTGGACCCGCGGATCGTTTTTCAGATGCGAGACGACGATTCGGCTGCCGCGAATGAGCCGTCGCAGCTCGGCGGCCACGGCGGTGGCGCCGGGCTGGTTGCGCGCGACATAGACGCGCGGATCGAGGAACGCATCCGTGGCGCGGCAGGCGTCGAGCGACATCGCCGTGGCGACCAGTGCCGCGGGCAGGAGCGCTTCCCATTGCACGCGCAGCAGGGCGAAGCGCGCGGCCATGAGATGGGTGCCGTTGATCAGGGCGAGGCCCTCCTTGGCAGCCAGCGTGATGGGCGCGAGCCCGGCGCGGCGCAGGGCCGCGGCGGCGGGGAGATCGCGCCCACGCCAGTTGACGCGCCCTTCGCCGATCAGTCCGAGCGCGATATGGGCCAGCGGCGCGAGATCGCCGGAGGCGCCCACGGAGCCGATCTCGGGGACGACCGGGGTGATGCCGGCGTTCAGCAGGGCAATCACCTGGCCGGCGACCAGCGGACGTGCGCCGGAACGCGCGCGGGCAAGCGACGCGGCAAGCAGGAGCATGGTGCCGCGCACCAGCGATGCGGGGAGCGGCGCGCCGGCGCCGGCGGCGTGCGACCGGACGAGGTTGCGCTGCAAGGCCGACAGTTCGCTGTCGGCAATCCGCTCCCGGGCGAGCGAGCCGAAGCCGGTGTTGACGCCATAGTGCGGCGCGCCATCGGCCGCCGCGGCAACGAGGGTGCGGCGGCAGGCTTGCATCCGTCGGCGGGCAGCCGGGGCGAGCCGGACCCGCGCGCCGAGTTGGGCGACGGCGTGAACGTTCGCCGCGGTCAAGGCATTGCCGTCAAGGACGACCGCCGCAGGGCGCACGGGAAGGGACATGGGCGGAAGCTGGGCTGTTTTTGGGGCGGAGACAATCACGCGGCCTGACGACCTCCCAACGGCATGAGTCATTAAGAGACAAATTCCCTTTTGACGTGAGGGCGGGGTTGGATAAATTTTGCTTCAATGAAACACTTTCGCCGCACCTTCCTTTGCGCACTGGCCGTGGCAGCGACCTTTCCGGCCGCGCTCGTGGGCGCGGAATCGGCACCGGGCGGGGCCGCGCTGGCCAAGCCGGCGACGACGGCGAGCATGCCGGCCCCGCAGGTGGAGAACGGCTATCTCAAGCTCGGTTTCGAGCAACTGGCCTCGTACACCTTCAACCCGCCCAGCTTCGATCCGGC
>JBKJRG010000346.1:0-8223 GCA_046594805.1 Opitutaceae bacterium
GGTCAGCGCGCTTGCGCGCGCTCTGGAAAGCGCTCGCAAGCGAGCTGGCCTACAGGGTCACCTTTCAGTATTCAAAAGCACGAGGAGATTCCTGGCCGACTGAATGGATACGGCTTATCACGCATGAGCAGCGGATGGTGCGCACGAAAAAGCTCGTGCAGTCGTATTACGAGATCGCGGCGACCCTCGAGGAAAAGATGGGCTGCTTCCTCTTCCAATTCCCACCGAGCTATCGCTACACGGCCGCGCGGTTGAAGAGCATCGTGACGCAGCTCGACCCCGCGCAACGCAACGCCGTCGAATTCCGTCACAAGAGCTGGTGGCGCGAGCCCGTCTATCGCGCCCTCGCCGGCGCCGAGGAAGCGTGGATCTATTTCAACAACGACCGTAACGGCTACGCGATTAAGAATGCGCTCGTGATGAGGCGCATGCTGCGGGCCGCGGGGTGAAAAGTTTGGAGTTTGGGGTTTGGTGTTTGGAGTTAGCTGTAGCGGAAGGCGTGAGCCTTTCGTCGCCTGGGCTCAGATTTTCACCACAAAGGCACAGAGCACAGAGGATTGCCTGATCCAACGATTCAGTCCGAGGGCCGCCGCTTGCCGGCGTGCCGTTTGTCGAATGAAATTGCGGCGTGGCGACAAGCGCCAGCCCTGCACTAAAAATGGTTTCCGCCCGCTCATTCGTGAATGTTGATTCAACGGAATCGTTTCGGCTGAGCGCTTTGTGTCTCCGTGTCTTTGTGGTGAACCGGATTGGAGATTGGGATTGGGATTGGGAACTCCGAACTCCGAACTCCGAACGCCAAACTCCGAACTCCGAACTCCAAACTCCCGCGCGCGCCAGCGCGCGCTCACCTCGACCGGAAAATCTCGCTGGCGAGGGATTCGACGATAAGGGTGCGCAGGCCGTAACCGTCTTTCTGCACCGCCTCAAAGATCTCCTCGATCACGAAGTCATCGCTGGGCTCCATGTGACGGCCCGTGGCGTGGCTGAGGAATTGCCTGATCAGGTGTCGCGCGAAAATGTCCTTCCGACTCCCGAGCAGGATGCTTTTGAAATCATGAAAGCCGGCATAGGTTTCCCCAGAGCCGAACTCGCCGCTGGAATCGACCTGCGGGGCGGGCGCATCACCCTTGGGTTTGGTATACGTCTCGCGCCAACGGCCAATGGGATCGAAGGTTTCGAGACTGAAACCGAGCGGATCGATCTTTCGATGGCACTCGGCACAGGCCGGGTCGGCCCGGTGCTTTGCGAGCCGCTCGCGGATGGTGGTCGCTCCGCTCACGTCCGCCTCGATCGCCGGAACCACGTCCGGCGGCGGGGGCGGCTTGATGCCGAGAATGTTTTCGGAAACCCACACGCCGCGCGTCACCGGCGAGGTTTCCACCCCGTTCGCGCTGACCGTGAGGACACCCGCCATGCCCAGCAGGCCCCCCCGCTGGCGGTTGCCCGCGAGGCTGACCCGCTGGAAACCGTCGGCGATTCGGAGAGTTTTCTGCTCCGGCAGGTTGTAGAGCTTGGCCAGCCGCTTGTCCGCGAAGGTGTAATCGGCATCGAGAAACTGCTGCACCGACCCGTTTTCCCGGAGTAGATGACGGAAGAAGAGGCGCACCTCCGTCTTCATCGCCTCGGGCAGGTTTTCGGCGTAATACACCCGCATCGTCTCCCGCGGCGGCGGCATGCCGCCGAGATCGCGCAGATTCAGCCAGCTCTCGAGGAAGCCGTTCACAAATCCTCCGACGCGGTCGTCCGCGAGTAGCCGCGTGCTTTGCTTCCTGAGTTCCTTGGGCGCGGTCAGTTTCCCGGCAGCCGCGGCGGCCAGTAGCTCCCGGTCGGGCGGTGCGCTCCAGAGCGCGTAGGAGAGTCGCGCAGCGAGATCGTAGGGGCCGAGCTTGGTTTCCTTTTCGTTCGTGATCTCGCTGAAATAGAGAAACGACGGCGAGCACAGCATCATCTTCAGCGTATCAAGCGCCGCCTGGCGCGGTGTCGCTTTTTCCCCGATCCGGGTGTCGTAGGTCTTCCGAATGTTTGCGCGATCGGCCCGCGTCAGTGGACGTCGATACGCGCGGGCGCCAAAGGCATAGAGCTGATCGAGCGCCTGCTTCGCCTGAAAGCCGCGCTCACCAAACACCGCGATCTCTTCCGCGCTGCCACCGGGCTCGCGGACGGGACCCTCAATCTTGATCTCGCCGATCCGGATATGCGGGAGTTTTCCCTCCTGCAGGAGGTGCGTGCGGACGATGCCCGCCTTGGCAAAGCGGCCCTGAAAGTCGTCCGCGTAGCGCTTGTTGATTTGGGTGATGGAAGCACGCGACTCGTAAGGTCCGTTGGGGAAGATGAAGCGCGGCGTCTGCCCCGCTTCGAGCCAGACGCGAAACTTGATCCACTCCGGTTTGTCATCCGACACTGTCGCCTGCGCGAGGAGCGGCTCGATCGCCTGCGGATAATGGATGTGGTTCTTGGTGGCGTCGCCGGGAACGACCCCCAGCAGGAACGGCTCGGAGAAATCGATCCCGAAGATCGCCGGGTCGTAATGCGTGTCGCGGTGCAACGCCTGCGCCAGGACCTCGAGGTCATAGAGCCCGGAGACCGGCACGCCTTTGAGAAAGTCCTCGATATGGCCATAGCCGCCCTGCCGCGTGTCGGTGTTCGGCTGCTCATACAGGCAGAGAAACTTGTAGTCGAAGGCGGCTTTGTGCGGCCCCGACAGCTCCTCGTATTGGCGAAAGTTACCCGTAAAGTGCCAGGACTTCGGTGGCGTCTCCGGGCGCCCGAGGCGGGCGTCGACGAGACGATTGGCGGACTGGAAATACTGATCCAGCAGGAAGCCGGACGTGACGAGGGATTTGCCAATCGTGTCGATGTGCTCGCTCGCCTTCTCCTTCGGAAAATCCGCCGTGAGACCGAGTGTATCCACCCGACGGCCAAAGAGCGTCGCGAGGGTGTTTTCGTATTCGCGGTTCGATAGACGCCGCATCACGGTGCGCGCCTGGGTGCTGGCGATTTTGCCACGCGCCGAGGCGATGCCCTCGCGCAGGACCCGGATTACGGCGAGCCGCTCGTCGTCGGTCGGGTGATGCTTCGCTTTCAGGGGCGGCATTTCCCTCAGCGTGAGTTGATCCACGATGTCCTTGGCCGCGATCAGCTCCGCTTCGGTGGTGAGCGGCAGCTTGAAGCTCTCGAACTCGCGGTCGCCTTTCAGGGTCTCGGTGTCGTGGCACTGCAGGCAGTATTTTCCCACGAAGTGAGGCAGCACTTTCTGGCCGGGTAATTCCGCGGCGTGGGCGGCAGCCGCGATCAGGGCGATCGCACCAAACCTAAACGCAAAGGGGCAAAGGGCCGCAAAGATCCCGCAAAGGCTCCAACCGACCGCGCGGGATGTCCGCTTGACGCGTCGAGGCCAGGGGCGAAGGCCGATCCAAGGCTTCGCGTCGCAGGCTTTATGGCTATTCGTGACAATGCCAACGGAATCTGCCTTTGCGAAACTTCGCACTCTTTGCCTCTTTGCGTTTAGCCAGCCCACCTTAAACCGACCGGCCGGTGCTCGTGCCGAAGGCGTCCGCCTCGACGCCCATGCGTTGGGCGATGTCGACGAAGAGATTGCACAGCGGCACCTTGTTGGAACCGGAGGACGGGATCTTCTTGAACTCGCCATGACGATAGCCGCCGCCCGCGAGGACGATCGGAAGGTCGGAGTTCTTGTGCGTATTCGCATCGCCGATGCCGCTGCCGAAAAGCACGGTCGTCGAGTCGAGCAGGGTGCGCTCGCCGTCTTCCAGCTTGGAAAGCCGGGCCACGAATTTCGCGAACTGCTCGATCTGGTAGGTCTCGAGCGCGATGAGATGCTTGATCGCCGCCTCATCGTTGCCGTGGTGCGAGAGGCCGTGGTAAGACTTGTCGATGCCCAGGTTCTGCGGCAGGAAATCGCCGCCGATTTCCAGCGTGGCGATGCGCGTCGCATCGGTCTGCAGCGCGAGCGCCATCAGCTCATAGAGCATCGGCAAATCCTCGACCTTGTTCTTGTTGGACGGGCGGTCGAAGGGCGGCTTCGGCTTGGGCATGCTGGCCCAACGCTTGCGGAGCTCGAGGCGCTTTTCCACATCGCGAATCGAGGTGAAGTATTCGTCCAGCTTGTCCTTGTCCTCGCGGTTGACCCGCTTGGAGAGACCGTTCGCGTCCACCAGCACGGTATCGAGAATCGAGGACTGCAGGCGGTTCTCCTGATTCCGACGGTCCTGGCGTTCCTGGGAGTCGCTGACAAAGAGCCGGTCGAACAACTCGGCCGGGCCCGTGATGGGCGGCACGCGCACCCCGGCCTTGGTCCAGGCGATCTGGCAGCCACCGTGGATGCCGCCCTCCGAGCCGACCGTCAGCGAGGGGAAGCGCGTCTGGAAACCAATCTCATCGGCGATGAACTGGTCGATGGTGACATTGCCGAGCGGCCGGTTTTGCGCTTCCGAATTAAGGACGCCGGAGAGGAAGGAATGGACCGCGAAGTGACCGCCCTTGATCCCGTGGTCGAGCCCGCGGTAAACCGTCATATGCTTGCGCACATCCCACAGCGGCTTGAGCAGCGTGGTCTGCTCGTAGGCCGTGCCCGTGGTTTCGGGAAAGAATTGCTTCACCTGATAGCCCAGCAGATTCCCGACCGCGACGAAGCGCCGCGCGCCGGCACCCGCGCCCTTGGCCACCTGGACGGCGGAAGTGCCACCGACGGCACTCGCCAGGAGCGATGGCAGTGAGGGGAGGGCCAGGGTTGCGCCCAGGGATTTGAGGATGAAGCGACGGCGGTTCATGGTATTCATACTCAGGGGAATTTCAGTTCGAGGGGGTGCGTCGCGCCAGAATCGAGATGCCGAAACTTCTTCCGGCAGCGGACTCTTGGGGCAAGGGAACGTCGCAGGGAAACTGAAGCGCGGATTCAGGTTTGTGCGAGTAGAAAACTTGCGAACAGTCAGAACCGAAAAGCCGTCATCCGCCTTCGGGTTCGCGCCCGGATTGGCCTTTCTCCTTCTTCGACTCGTCGTTGGCCCCACCTCGCATGCCACTGGACCGAAAAAATGCCGCACAATTCTCCGCTGGCCCAAGCTGCGCTGCATGGTCTTTCGTTTTGGCTGTTCAAACGCCTTCACCGTAGGTCAGCGCGCTTGCGCGCGCCAAACCGCGCTCGCAAGCGAGCTGGCCTACATTTACGCGGCCAAAACGAAAGACCGTGAGCTGCGCTGGGCCTCGCGGTCAGTGCGCAGACAAAAGTGAAACTCCCCGCCGGCGAAGCCCTCTTGACGGTGCGCTCCGTGCAGCGGATGCTACCCTTCGACCCCATCCCAATCCGTTTTCAAAAACGAAAACGTTTTTGTAATACGTTTGCCTCTCCTTTTTAGGCGGAGCGACCTCCGTCGCAGAGCCCATTTTCCACGCTTCATGAACTACAAAACTCCAGCTCCTCCGTCCGTCCCGCGCTGCCTGCGTTACGCGTTTCGCCCTCTCGGTGTTGTTGCCTCACTCGTTCTCTCGCTCTGCGCCATCCAGGCGCAGCAGCCCGCGTCGAATTCAGCACCCGCCACCACCAAGCCATCGGCCGATGACGTCATCCTGCTGAACGCTTTTGTCACTACGGGTGCTGTGACTCCGCGCAAACAACTGGAGTCGCCGGTCGCCATCACCACGCTTGACCGGGGCCGCATCGACGACCTCGCACCGCGGAATTTCGCAGAACTGCTCAAAGCAGTGCCCGGCATCTACGTCGAGTCCACGGGAGGGGAGGCGTTCAATAACGTTTCCATTCGTGGCATCGGCGTGACCGCGGGTTACAGCTATGAAATGCTCTATGAGGACGGGCTGCCGGTGATTGCGACCAATAATCTGCGCCACGGCCTGCCGGATGCCTGGACCCGCTTTAGCACCTTTATTGAAAGGGTGGAGGCGATGCGCAGCGGCACCTCCAACATGTTCGCTTCGCAGGCGCCGCTGGCCCTGATCAATTTGATTTCCCGGGAGGGTGGTTCCACCCTGCGGGGAGAGACGAGCCTGACGACCAGCGACTATGGCACCCTGCGCGCCGAAATGTGGGTTTCGGGTCCGGCCGGCAAGCATACCTCGTATGCCCTCGGCGGGTGGTATCGGGTGGATGACGGCGTGCGGTACCCGGGTTTTGTTTCAAACAAAGGCGGCGAACTCCTCGGCAACCTCAAGCACACGTTCGAAAACGAACGCGGCCATGTGAAGGTATCCTTCAAGATCCACGACGACCATAACGTCTTTGACCTGCCCATGCCAATGACCGGTGGCTCAAATTTTCGCAGCATTCCTTCCGGCCCCAACATCAAGCGTGATGCGACTTCCGCCTCGGCCGACCAGCGGATCCTCGCCGTGTCAGGCACGCCGGTGGGCCGGGTCAGGTACGATTTGGCTGACGGCATCTACAGCCAGATGGACTATGTCGGCACAGAGGTCCGCTATCAGCTGGCCGACGGCATCGTCCTGGAAAACCGCAACCGCTACAGCGACGGGTTTCGCTCCATCGACTACGCCTTTAACGGTGTGCCGACGGTCTGGCAGACCATCGCGAACGTCGCGGCGGGCCGGGACGCGGCGCAGTTCGCCGCCGGGCTCAGCGGCGGCAATTACGCGTTCCGCCTCACCTATCCCGGCCAAAGCAACGCCGTCGCGGCCGCCAACGCCGCCGCCGCCGCGGCACTCGGCAACGGCTTGGGCAACAGAAAATCCTGGCAGCATTCCGCCGGCTTGGTGACCAATCTCCAGGATGACTTGCGTCTGATCGGAACCTTCAATGACGAGAAGACGACCGCGACCGCCGGCGTGTATTATTCCTTTCTCAGGCAGGAGCAGCATTACCAGTTCAACTCGCTGCTGACCGATGTGACACCCAATGTGCGGCGCGTGGATGTTACCATCCTGAATGCCGCCACGGGCGCCGTGATCGGCCCGGCCACCGTCAACGGCATTTTTCACGTCGGCGATCAATTCCGGAACTCGGTCGGAGAAGAGCGGGAGGTTTCACCCTATGGGCTGCTTGAGCACAAAGTGGGCAAGGTCACGCTCGACGCGGGCTTTCGACATAACACCACGCGCCAGGTCGTAACGCGGGAATTCACCGCCAACACTTTTGTCACCGACAATAGCGTCAATCCGGCTTTGCGGACCGGGCAGTTCGGCACGGGCAATCATGAGACGCGCAACAACCGGGCGAGCGAGACCGCCTATACGGTCGGCGGGAACTTTGCGTTCTCGAACCGCCTCGCCGTGTATGGCCGGTTGTCGCGCGGGGTGCGCACCTTGGGAATCACGGAATTCGCGGAAGACATTGTCGCGGGCCGCCCCGCCTCGCCCAGTCGGATCGTCGACGGATATGAAGTCGGCGTGAAGTATGGCTCCAGCAAGCTCGGCGTGGTGCTCACCGCCTTTCAAGTGAAGATCGAAGGCATCCAGGACACCCAGGTCACGATCCTGCCGAATGGCACACTCGGGCCTACCGTGATTGCGCTGCAAAGCGCCAAATCGACCGGAGTGGAACTCGAGACCATCTGGACACCGCTGCCCGGCTTGAGCCTCGGGCTCAATGCCACCGTGCAGGACCCGAAGTGGACCGACCATAACCTCAAGACCCAGACCCTGAGCACCGGACAGGTGGTGGCGTTCGATGAGTATGGCCTGACGCCTGAGCGGACGCCGAAAGTCTACGGCAAGCTTCTGGCCGGCTATCAGTTTCCGTCCACGAATTTCGGCCGCTTTGCCGTCAATGCCTCCTATCAGTATACCGGGGAGCGGCCCGTTGATCGGGCCAATGGTCCGATCAATCCCCTCAAGGCCTACGGCGAAGTGCAGGCGGGAGCAGTCTTGACCGTCAAGAAAGGGTTCAGCTTGCGCGTCACGGTGAACAATTTGTTTGATACCAAGGGCCTGAGCGAAGGCGATCCCCGCGGTGGTTCGAATGTCCTCGATCCCACGGTCTCGTTCTTCAATGCCCGTCCGATCCAGCCCCGTACGATTACTGGCACGGTGTCTTATCAATTCTAAACGGCGCTTTTTAGGCGCAGCCCAACCGCGGCGCCGTTCGGCGACCGTTTTCGCCGAGATGGCCTTGTTTTCGCCATGGTCTTTCGTTTTGGCTGTTCAAACGCCTTTACCGTAGGTCAGCGCGCTTGCGCGCGCCAAACCGCGCTCGCAAGCGAGCTGGCCTACATTTATGCGGCCAAAACGAAAGAC
>JBKJRG010000651.1:0-4741 GCA_046594805.1 Opitutaceae bacterium
ACGACGTCGTACTTCTCGGCACCGGACACAACGCCCTGGTGTTGCAAGCTTACCTGGCCCGCAGCGGGCTGCGCACGCTCGCGGTTGACCGGGCGCCGGAACCGGGCGGCGGCCTGCGCACGGAGCCCAACCCTCGGCTCCCTGGATACACGCACCACCCGCATTCGTTCTTTCATCGCGCGATCACGCGGATGCCGTGGTTCAGCGACCTGGAACTGGAACGCCATGGCGTGCGCTACCTCCAGCCGGAGTTGAACGTCGCCATGATCCTGCGCGATGGCCGGGCGCTGGAGTGGTGGACCGATCTCGAGCGGACCGTGGCTTCCTTCGCGGCTTTCTCCCGGCGGGATGCGGACTCCCTGCGTCGCTGGGCCGAGGAGTTTCGCCCGATTGTGGAGGAGATCCTCGTCCCCGAGGCGCAGTCGACTCCACTCGAGCCGCGCCGCCGCGTGGAGTTGCTGGCCCAAAGCAAACTGGGTCGGCGGCTGCTCGAGGTGTCGGCGTGGTCGCCGCTCGAATTCGTCACGCGTGAATTCGAGCACGATGCGGTGCGGGCCGGGCTGCTGTTCTTCAATGGACTGCGGGAAGTGGATCTCCGGTTGCCGGGATTTGGCCATGCGATTCCCGCGCTGCTGGCGTCGCCGGCCAAGGCGCAATTGTGCGTGGGCGGCTCCGGTAACCTGGCGCGGGGCCTCGTGCGCGATATCACCGAGCACGGCGGGGCGATCCGCTGCGGCGTGGAGTTGCGTCGGATTATCATGCGGGCGGGGCGCGCGGCGGGAGTCGAGTTGGCGACGGGCGAGGAACTGACGTCAAACTACGTTGTGTCCGGGCTCAATCCGCAGCAGACGTTCCTCCAGTTGCTGCCCGCCGCTGCGCTGCCGGCGGCGATGCGCGAGCGCGCGACCAAGTTTGACTACAATCTGCTCGCCCCGCTTTTTGCGCTGAACCTGGCGCTGGCAGAACCTCCCCGCTGGACCGCGGCGGCTGAGCGCCCGGAACTTTCGCAGGCCCTGATGTTCATTGTGGGGCTGGAGCGCTTCGGCCAGTTCCATGATATCGTCGCCGCGCACGAACGCGGGGAAATCCCGGCGACGGTCGCGTGGGGCGCCTGCCCGACGATGTTTGATCCGTCCCAGGCGCCGGAAGGCCGGCACGTCGCGTTTCTGTGGGAGAAGTTGCCGTACGCACTGCGGGGCAACGCGGCAAACTGGGATGCGGAGCGCGAGGCCCACGGCCGTCGGTTGCTTGCGCAGTGGACGGAGTTTGCGCCGAACCTTTCGGGCGCGGTGCTCGATGCCTTCACGCGCTCGCCGCTCGATATCGAACGCACGCTCCCCAACATGACGGGCGGCGATTTGCTGGTCGGGTCTTTCGACCATGGGCAAACCGGCTGGAATCGGCCCTTCGCGGGCGCGGGCACTTATCGGACGCCGGTGCCGGGCCTGTATTTGTGCGGCGGTTCGACGCATCCCGGAGGGAACGTTACCGGACTTTGTGGGTACAACGCCGCGAGGGTCATCGCGGCGGACGCGGGCAAGACGATTTGGTGGAATCCGCCGGATGTCGAAAGTGCGCTGCAGCGGCTCGCGCGTGGGGGGTGAAATCATTTCCGATTGGCGTGCCCGTCGCTTTTGGCCCACGTTGGGCGGATGTTTGACCCGGTCGAAAAGTTGAAGGAGTTCATCCGCCACGCCAGCATCTCCACGGATCCGAAATACCGTGACGGCATGAAAGGCGCCCAGGAGTTCGTCTCCGCCCTCCTCGGGACGCTGGGATTCAAGGTCGACGTGGTCAGCACCGATCTCCACCCGATCATTTTCGCCCAGCGTGGGGGAGACGCGCAGTGGCCGCACGTCGTGGTCTACGGGCACTATGACGTGCAGCCGGCGGATCCGTTGAACCTCTGGAAGACGCCCGCGTTCGAGCCGACGCTGATCGGCAACCGCATCTACGGCCGCGGGGCGGCAGACAACAAGGGCCCGCTCCTCAGTATCATCGCGGCCCTGGCCCAATTGTTGGAAGAAAACCCGCAACTGCCCTTGCGCATTACATTCCTGGTCGAGGGCGAGGAGGAGATTGGCAGCCCGAGCTTCCCCAAATTCCTCGAGCGATATGCGTCGAAGCTGCGCGAGGCTGACTTTGTCTTTCTGTCCGATACCGCGCTGCCGAATGAAAACCAGGTCGTGCTGACCTGCGGGCTGCGCGGCCTGGCCCTGTTCGACGTGCAGATCACGGGCGCGAAAGGCGACCTGCATTCCGGGCTGCACGGCGGCGTGTTGCTGAATCCGATCCAGGCCCTGGCCGAGGTGCTGGCCACGCTGCACACCCCGGAAGGCAAGGTGAACGTGCCCGGGTTTTATGATGACGTGCTCGATGTGCACCCATGGGAGCGCGACGAGTTGAAAAAACTCGGCGCCGACGAGAAGGCCTATGCCGCCTTCCTGGGCATCGACACCTTTCATCCCACGCCGGGGTTCACCCCCTTCGAGTCGGTGCGGTTTCAACCCACGCTCGAATTCAATGGGATCGGCGGCGGCTACCAGGGAGAGGGGACGAAGACGGTGATCCCGAGCAAGGCCTTCGCGAAAATCAGTTGCCGGCTCGTGCCGAATCAGCAGCCGGACCAAATCAAGCAGCGGGTGATGGACACGATTCGAGCGCGCACGTCCAAGGCGGTGAAGCTCGAGTTTGTGGACCAGCACAAAGGAGACCCGTACGTGGTGGTGCCGCCGGGCCGGTCGAACACCCCGCAGGACCAGTCACCGGTGCTGGCGCGGGCGTTTCGCGCCGCGGACCAAGCTGTCACCGAAGTATGGGGACGCCCACCGCTCTACCTCCGGGAGGGAGGCAGCGTGCCCATCATCGCCGACATCAAGCGGGTGACCGGGCTCGATTCGGTAATGTTCGGTTTGTTTCTGCCGGAGGATAATTTGCACGCGCCCAATGAGAGCTTTAACCTGGATGTCATGAAAAAAGGCATCGAGACGACGCGCCAGATGTTCGCGGCGCTGGCGAAGGGGTAGGGCGGCGGGCGAAAGTTTTCGCCGGTTCGGCCGGTGTGACGGTGGCGCGTCCTAGCGGGCCCTGGCACGTTTCTTCCTTTCGGCTTGCGGGACATTTTGAACCTCGCGTAATACCGCCCGCTCCACACGTTCCTTTGCAGCTTAGGTTTTTCGCGGTCTACCACATCAACAGTCTGTCCCGGGTCGTTTTCAGCGACTTTCAGGAGAGAAAAGCGGTCTGGCAGGCTCGACGAGGAAATCCGAGCCGATTAAATAACTCTCTGTCATTTCGGTTGATGGGTCGATAGCTCAACGGTAGAGCTGCAGCCTTTTAAGCTGTAGGTTGCGGGTTCGAATCCCGCTCGACCCACCATCCATTTCCCATTTTGTTGAAGCCCGAACTAATGAAGCGCCTCGTAATTATCGAAGACCAGACTGCCATTCGTGAAATGTTGGTCGAGATTCTGCGCCTCGATGCGAATTACCAGCTGGTGGGAGAAGCGGGAGACGGGCAGAGCGCGGTCGCGATGTGCCTCGAGGCAAACCCGGATGTGTGCGTCCTGGATGCGAAGCTGCCCGGGCTCAATGGCGTCGATATCCTGCGCCGGATCAGCAAAAAGCTGCCACAGATGCGCGTCCTCGTTTTCTCCGGACATGAGAACCCCGTCCTCGTCCGGGAGATGCTCGAAGCGGGCGCGCACGGGTTCGTCGAGAAGACGGCCGGGCTGTTCGAATTCAAGAAAGGCCTGGAGACTGTCGCGAATGGCGGCACGTATTTCGGACCGGCGGTGGCCGCCCTGCTGCGCAACGTCGTGGCGAACCCGGCCACCAGCAGCGCCCCCGATTTCCTGACTGATCGCGAGCGGGAGATCCTCCAGTTGGTGGCCGAAAGCCACAGCACCAAGGAAATCGCCGCCAAGCTCGGGATTAGCGTGAAAACGGTCGACAACCACCGGACGAATTTAATGCGCAAGCTGAACCTGCACGACGTCGCGAGCCTGACGCGTTACGCGCTCGAAGTCGGGCTGATTGAGCCGAAGAAAACGGTTTAAAGTAGGCCGCTAAAAGCCTTGCGGGTAAGTGCGCGTTTCCCCAATAGGTCTGTCTTAGCGCCCAGATCCCTTTCCCTCTCATGAAACTCGTCTCGAACAAATTTTTCCTCCTTGCCGCTGGAGCCGCCGTCCTGCTCGCGGGTTGTACCAAGAAGCCCCGCCCCGATCCTTCCCTGACCAATGTGATGGGAGGGGGCCAAACGGCGGGCCCACAGAACCGCCTCCCAATCGCCCAGCCCCCGCAAGACATCGGCAATTTCGGCAACACCGCGCCACAACTTGAAGTCAAAAGCCCGGGCTCGTCCCTGGCCGACGGCGATACCGTCGCGCTCGCCGCCCAGACCGTTTATTTCGATTTTGATCAGTCCGCGATCAAGGCATCGGAGCGGGAAAAACTGAAAGCGGCGAAGGCCTATCTCGACCGCAATCCGACGCACCGGCTGGTTCTCGTGGGCTATTGCGACTGGCGCGGCACGGCGGAATACAACTTGTCGCTGGGCGATCGCCGCGCCAGCTCCGCCAAGAAATATCTGCAGACCCTCGGCGTGGCCGCCGACCGCCTGGACACCGTTTCGAAGGGCAGCCTCGAGGCCGCCAAGAACGGCGACGACGCCGCGATGTCCAAGGATCGGCGGCCACGCCGAGGGTCTGCAGATATTTCTTGGCGGAGCTGGCGCGGCGATC
>JBKJRG010000031.1:0-6938 GCA_046594805.1 Opitutaceae bacterium
AGATTGCGGATGTTGAGCTGAAGCCGCCACGCAACGGATGCCGGGAAAACCTCAGGCCTTACCCTTTACCTGCGCGTGACCGCGCAGAGGCTGAAAAAGGCAAAAGGTAAGGCCTGAGGTGTTCTCTCCTCCCCTGGTGTGTTCTCTCCTCCCCTCTTCCCATGCCTTTTGCGCGGCGGCGATTTGGGGTTCGAGCTCGACCAGTTGCCCTTCCGTGGCGCGGAGCATTCGCTCGAGCTGCGCGAGTTCCTCCTCGTGCGCCTTCGTCGGCGCCGCCATCGTGGGCGGTGAGTTGCCATACTTGAGCGCCCGGCCTTGCTCCGGGATGTTATTGAAGAAGGAGAAGGTCTCGTAGAACTCGCGTTGCGCGATCGGATCGTACTTGTGGTCGTGGCAGCGCGCGCAGCCCATCGTCAACCCGAGCCACACAGTCGCGGTCGTATCCACGCGGTCCACGACATACTCGGCCGCGTATTCCTCCGGCACGATGCCGCCTTCGCCGTTGCCGCGGTGATTGCGGTTGAAGCCCGTGGCGATTCGCTGATCGCGCGTCGCTCCCGGCAACAGATCGCCGGCGAGCTGTTCGATGGTGAACTGGGCGAAGGACAGGTTGCGGTTGTAGGCTTCGATCACCCAGTCGCGCCACCGCCACATGGAGCGATCGCCGTCGCTCTGGTAGCCGTTCGTGTCCGCGTAACGCGCGGCATCCAGCCAGCGGCTCGCCATCCGCTCGCCGTAGCGGGGTGACGCCAGCAGCCGGTCCACGACGCGCTCATAGGCCTGCGGTGAACGATCGGCCAGAAACGCGTCCACGTCGGCCGGCGTCGGCGGCAGCCCGGTCAGGTCGAGCGACACCCGGCGAATGAGGGTGGCGGGATCGGCTTCGGCCGAGGGTGGGAGTCCTTCGCTTTCCAGCCGTGCGCGGATGAATGGTCCACCGCGTTCCGGGATCCCGTGGCCACTTTCAAGCGCGGCAGCGCGGGCCGGCCCGGCGGGATGAATGACCAGTGCGACTGCCACTTGGCGCCTTGCTGGATCCAAAGGCGCAGCCGTTCGATTTCGTGCGGCTCCAGCTGTCGCGATGACTCCAGGGGCGGCATGTGATCATCCTCGTCGCTCGTGGTGATTCGGCGGAAGAGTTCGCTCTTCGCCGGGTCGCCGGGGGCGATGATGAAATAGTCATCGACCTTGGCCTTCGCGCCTTCCTCGAGATCGAGCCGGAGGTCGGCCTTCCGTTTGGCCTGGTCCGGGCCGTGGCACCGAAAGCATGCGTCGGAGAGGATGGGCCGGATCTCGCGGTTGAACTCAACCTGCGCCGGCAGCGTGAAACTTTGGCCGCGCATCGCCCCCACAGAGGACACGAACACGAAAAGAAAGCATTGGACTGGAAGGAGTGATCGCATCACCAACCGACGGGGTACTTGGAAGATGCCGCCCTCCGTGCGGCGGCGACGCCCTCGAACCGGAAGCCGGGGAGGGCGGGAAGATGTGCCATCCAACACTATTTCGTTTTGGTCGCCTTGCCTTCCTCGACCGTTGACCACGAACCGTTGTCACCCTGCATCTCGAATTTGAAGGTATACGCCGTGGCAGACGTCTCCGTCTCGGTATATCGTCCTTTGATCACCTTGTCGCCCACGTAGCTTTCCGTTGTCCACGACCACTTCGCGCCTTGGAGCGTCCCCTTGCCGGTGCCATGCCAGCCAAAGTTGTCGAAGCCGTTCCACGTGTAGGCCTTCATGACCGAGTTGTACCCCAACACAGCCAGGCCCTGCACGGGCCCCATCGTCGTCTTCCCGTCCCACCGAGAGAGGATGAAAAAACCGCCGGGCAACAGTTCGTACGTTTGTTTGATCGTGTTCGTGCCGGCCGGCCCAAACGGACTTGCCTTCACGTTTGATTCGACGGTCCAGGTGCCGACGTAATATTCAATTTTCTTGTGCTCAGGTCCTGGCTTGGAAGGTGGTGTCTGTGCCATGAGGCTGGCGAAAAACGATGCCGCCAGCGAAGTTACCACGTGTAATGGCCAGAGCCGCTCCGCGCCGATAGGATGATCGCGCATCGCAGTTGCCTCCGCGGCCCCGGATTGCTCCGCTCGCGTTGCCCCAAGCGTCCAACCCCCATTGCGACGGATCGGCCGGTCCCGCCTTCCGACAGTCAGTCTTCCCCTGAAAAAAACTGAAACCATGAAAACGAAAGCCCCCGTTGCCCTGTTGAGCGCCTGGCTCGCCGTTGTGCTGGCTCCCGCTCAGGCCGCTGAATCAACCGGCTCCACTACCACCCCAAAGCCTGAAGCCGAGGCGATCGTCCTCAGCCCCTTTGTCGTCAACAGCGCGAAGGACATCGGCTACGCCGCGACGAACACCCTCGCCGGCACGCGGCTCAATACTTCCCTCAAAGACATAGGCACCTCGATTTCGATCTACACCAAGGATTTCCTGACCGATCTCGGTACGACCAACGCCAACGAACTCCTCATCTATGCCACCGGAATGGAGGCCGCAGGAGCCCAAGGCAACTATTCGGGTTCCGTGTCGAGCATCAACGCCACGCAGGTTTTCGGCGATAGCATACGCACGGCTCCGCAAAGTGGGACGCGCACCCGCGGCCTGGCGTCGCCCAGCTATTCGCGCGGCCTGTTCAACACGAGCATTCCAATCGATTCGTTCAACACGGAAACGGTGACCGTGAATCGCGGACCGAACGCCATCCTCTTTGGCGTAAGCAGCCCCGCGGGCGTGGTCGATACCACGCTCCTCCAGGCCAATCTCCGCCGCAACCTCAACAAAGTTGAGTTGCGCTACGGCAACAACGACAGCTTCCGCAGCTCGCTGGACCTGAATCGCGTCCTCGTTCCCAACAAGCTCGCTATGCGCTTTGCGGCAGTCAGCGACAACGAGAAATTCAACCAGCGCCCCGCGTTCGAAAACAAGCGGCGGATTTTCGGCACGGCGACGGCGAAGCCCTTCCGCTCGACCACGCTGCGCGGCAGTTTCGAGACCGGCCACACTGACGCCAACCGCCCGTTTAGCGTTCTCCCCCTCGACAGCATCTCGCGCTTCTGGTACGCAGCCGGACGTCCCGTCTACGATTGGAGTTTTTACGACGACCCCGCTCGCAATCCCAACGCAGCCGCGCAAAGAGCTGATGGATCCGACACTGTGACCAATGGCATAATCGGGTCCCACGAGTTTTTCGATCAGGTGGGCATCGTCTACAACCGATCCAACGGCACCACTCCCGACCTTTCGTATAAGAACCAACTGCAGGAAACGCTCGCCCGGGTCCCCAACGCGGTTCGCGCCAATCTTTTCCATCCGCTCGTTAATCGCGATTCGAGCCCCGAAGGGCAAAGGTTTGGCCCCGCCACGCTTAATATTGGCGCGGTAAGTAATTTCATTTTCCCGGGTGGCATCGTGCCCGCCGGGATCAAAAATCAGGGTTTCACCAATTTCGACGCCTTCGATTTCAAGAATCGCATGCTCGATGAGACCGCCAGTCAGAGTGACAGCTTTCGCACGTTCCACGTCGCGATCGAACAGACGGCATGGAAGGACCGGCTCGGGGTGGAGGTCGCCTACAATACGGAGCGCTACGACCGGCGCTCGAGCAATTTTTTCCTGGCTGGAAATGGCAGTGGCCACATCCGCATCGATGCCGCCGTCACACTCCCGACGGGTCAGCCCAACCCCAATGTTGGACGCCCTTTCATGATGATGTCTCAGGTCGGACTGGGCCATAATTACACCGAGCGTGAGTCGGCGCGCGCCACGGCCTTCGCTCGCTACGATTTCAAGGACGCCAGTCCCCGCCTCGGCCGGTGGCTGGGCCGGCACACCCTGACCGGACTTTACCAGAACGACGCTGCGGATACGGTCAACCATGGCAGTCGCCTTAGCGCCTTCGGTCCGGCCGCCGATACGATCAATGCCAACCCCTTCGCATTCGGCCGTCAGGGCATCGTCCTGGTTTACATCGGCGACTCGATCATCGATGGCCGCCCGCTCAAGCTCGAGCCGGTTCAGATTCCCAGGCCCAAATCCGGGTTGACGGCCCAGACTCCCTATTTCTCCGCTCCGGCGGGATCAGCGGCCCAAGGCGATTTCACGGTGGGTACGACGACGTTCAGGGAGATCAACACCGGCGGCCGCGCCTCACGGGACGTGATCAAATCCCATGCCGCCGTGCTCCAGAGCCACTGGCTCGACGGGCATCTCGTGACCATACTGGGCTGGCGTCGCGACGAGAATTACTTTGCCAGCCAGGTGATCACTTTCCTTCCAGCCAATCCCGACAAGGTCGAATACGGTTTCAGCGACTTCGACTTTCCCTCCACACCTCCGCTCAACGTGTCAAAGGAAGTGAAAACCTATAGCGCAGTTCTGCGCTGGCCGCAGAAACTCGTGCGTTTGCCCTTCGGTGCCGATTTGGGCGTTTTTATCAACGCCTCGGATAATTTCACGCCCAGCGGAGGCCGGGTGAACCCTTACAACGAGCCTCTGTCTTCGCCGGCCGGCGAGACGCGCGAGTATGGCCTAAACCTGTCGTTCCTCAACGACCGATTCGCTCTGCGCGTGAATCGTTTCGAGACGAGCGTCAAGGGTCAGAGCTTTTCCAGCTACGGCAACTCGTTTAACAACGCCGTGCTGCAACACACCGGTTTTTGGGCGATGGAGCAGAATATCAACCCGCACATCGACCGTTCCGCCGACATCGAGCTCATGTATAGCGTGCTCCCCCCCAATTTTCGCCAGATACACTCCTGGAGGGTCTTCGGCACGGCGGCCGAACAAACCCTCGGAAATAGTTACTCTGTCGTCAGCGGGGTAAGCGACACCACGGATTACACCGCCAAGGGCACCGAAGCCGAATTCACGTTCACCCCGAATCGCCAGTGGCGCATTCTGGTCAATGTCGCGAACCAGGAAACCGTCCAAACCAATATTGCGCCGGGCTTGAAGGAATTTGTCGCGCGCATGAGGCCCGTCTGGAACCAACTCGCCGGCGTCCCCGTAAACAATTATCCGTCGAACCATGTCCTCGGAGCCCCGCTGCCTGCGAATGTGGGGACGCACGGTGACTACATCAACCGGAACATCAATGCCCCGCTCGCCGCACTGATCGCCACTGAGGGCGTGGCGAGCGCCGAACAGCGCAAGTGGCGCGCCAATCTCGTTGCCAACTATACATTTGGCCGCGAGGGCCCGTTGAAGGGCTGGAGTGTGGGCACCGGTGTGCGCTGGCAGGACAAGCTCGGAATTGGCTATCCCGCTAGCTACAGCGCCCCGGGCCGGATCGTCTACGACATCCAGCACCCCTACTACGTGCCGGCCGAAACCAACGTGGATCTATTTACCGCGTATACCCGCAAGCTTCGGGGCAATCGCATCGAGTGGAAGGCCCAGCTCAACGTGCGCAATGCGATCGGTCAGGGCGACCCGATTGGCGTGACCGTGCAACCGTGGGGCGAAACCGCGATAACCCGCCTCCCGCCCGAGCGACGCTGGTATCTGACCAACACGTTCAGCTTCTGATCACCTCCCATTGAAATGGATTTCTTCGAGCATGTGCGTTTCCGCCTTGGCGTCTCCCTCGCTCTGACCCGTTGCGCCCTTTGCGGCCGTGGCGTGAGGCCGCTCTTGGCTTCCTTCCGCCAGCTCCGAATTACGGGACGCGCGTCACGCGCGGGGCCGGATCATCCTTGAAACCGATCGCCGCGAGCGCCGGGGCGATCTCCGGGTTCGACATGAAGAGGCGCCACAGCAAGCCCGTGCGGTGGTTCTCAATCATGATCGTGATCGGCGCCTGGTTCAGTCCGAGATAGACGTCCTGAAACCAGTTCTTGCCCAGGTTAAAGCCGTCGCGAAAACCGTGGCGTTGAGCGTCCAAAAATACGAGGGGCTGATGGCAGCCGCGGCGGGGAAAGGCAATCCCTGGGGGTTGAGCCACACGACGCATGCAAACAAAGCGCAGTGAAGCATGTCAGAACCGCGCCAGCCAGGGGTGGACTTTCGACTAGGCTGCTTTCCACGCAGCGCGTGCCGAGTAGAGCCGGGCGACGAGCAACGTGAAGACACTGGCGAGGTAGATGTTGCCGGTGACGTGGAGAATTTCATCCCTGCTCGTTTTCCCGCAGCCATTGGGCCGCGCGGGCCACGAGCGCGGCATGGGTGCCGACCCCGAGCTTGCCTTTGATGTTTTCACGATGGGACTCGACCGTCTTCACGCTCACGCCGAGTTGCTGCGCGATCGCACGGGTATTCAGCGCGCGCCCGACGAGGCGAAAAACTTGCAGCTCGCGATCGGTAAGCTGCCCGGCGACCCCAGCGGGTTTGCTCACGCGGCCCATCAGCCGGCCGAGCACTTCGCTCGAGACGCGCGGCGAGACGGCGATGCCGCCCGCGGCAGTGTCGCGAATCGCACGAAAGAGCGTCGCGACGGAATCACGTTTCATCACGTAGCCGTGGGCGCCGGCGCGCAGGCAGCGTTCCGCATCGACGTCCTCTGTATGGTCGGAAAACACGACGATGCGCAGCCCCGGGGCGAGCGCGGCGATTTCCTTGATCAACGCGAGGCCGTCGGAGTCGCGCAGCATCAAGTCCATCACGAGGACCTGCGGCGGTCGGTGGGAAATCAGCGCGCGGAGCTCGCGCGCCGTTGCCGCACTGCCGCTGACCGCGAAGCCGAACTCGTCGGCCAGGAGGCGTGCCAAGCCCTCGCGCATCACCGGATAGTCGTCGGCGATCGCGATCGAGATGCGGGCGGCGCTGGCGCGGGAAGTGACTTCGCCCATGGCTCGCAGCGAAGCGCACGGGCCCCATGGTCTTTCGTTTTGGCCGCGTAAATGTAGGCCAGCTCGCTTGCGAGCGCGGTTTGGCGCGCGCAAGCGCGCTGACCTACGGTAAAGGCGTTTGAACAGCCAAAACGAAAGACCATGC
>JBKJRG010000069.1:0-6012 GCA_046594805.1 Opitutaceae bacterium
GTCTGCGGCGAGGCGCCGGCCGTGCTGAGCGCGTAGGTGTTGATGTTGTAGGGATCGACCGGCGCGCCGGTGGCGCCATCGGTGACGGTGATGACGCGGGGCCGCAGGTAAAAATTATCGTCGAAAGAGACGGTGACGCCGGTGCGGCGCGCGAGCGTCGAGGCGAAGCGGCCTTTGTCGAGATTGCGGAATTGATTCTGCGCGTGCGAAGAACCGAGACCCGCCTCGGCTTTCCAAACCGCGCCGTCGTGGCGGTAACTGAGGGTCGGCATGTAGGTGCGGCTGTAGCGGTGATTGCCGCCGTTGGAGACGCGGATCTCGCCGGCCCCGGCGAAGCCGTGAGTGAAGGAGGGCGAGAACTCGCCTGGCAGCACGCGGTTCACGATGAACGTGAGGGAGCGCTGGTTGAAATCGGTGTGGAAGGTGCCGTATTGGAATGAAAATGAGAGCCGGTCCGCAGCGCTGAGCCGGTAGTCCACCGTCGTGGCGAACGACGAGCGGTAGGCGATTTTCGACTCCATGCGCACGAGGAAGTCGGAGAGGTAGGGTTTGTCGGGCGTGGTGTCGGGGAGCGTGGTGCCGTTGGTCGCGGCGCCGGCGCCGCGCCAGGTGTCGGTGAGCAGCGGGCCTTCCGTATAAAGCGTGGATCCGCCGCCCGACACGGTGAAGCCGAAATTTTTGTTGACCGGCACGATGGACGAAAACTCGAAGCCCGGGAGGACCTTGTAGGTGGGATCGCGCGCGGGGCCGGTCGAGCGATGAAACTGTTTGGTGCTGTCGCGCATCGCGAGGTAGACACTGCCGGTGTAAACCGGGCGGGAGCGCTCAAACGCGCTGCGCGGCACGAGATTCACCGAGCCCGCGAGGGCGGAGCCGGGCGACTCGGGCGTCGGCGAATAGACGGCCTCAATGCGCGACAGGTTGTTGATCGAAACGGCGTTCAGCTCGACGTTCCGCCCCGTGCCGGAGACTTCCGAGGTGGCGAGGCTGAAGCCGCCGATCGTCACGGGCACGTAGCTCGACGGCACGCCGTTCATCGAAATCTCCCGCGGATCGCCACCGCGATAATCCATGGTGATCCCGGGCAGCATTTTCAGGAACTCGCCGATGTTGCCGTCGGGCACGATGCCGAATTCGTCGGCCGAGACGACGTTGACGATATTGGCCGCGAAGCGCTGCTCGTTGATCGCGATGGCAGCACCATCCATCTCGCGGGACGAGGACACGACGAGAGCCTGAAGCTTCACGACCTCGGTGTCGTGGCGGTAACGCGAACCGACGGTGAGGCTGATGTCGCGTTCGAGCACGCCCGTGCCCGCGAGATTCACCGGAATTTGCTGCGCTTCCATGCCAGTGTAGAACACCTCCAGCACCACGGACCCGGCCGGCACCGGCGTGAGGCGGTAGCTGCCGGATTCATCGGAAAAGGCGACGAGGTCCGTGCCTTTCACCGTGACGCGCGCGTTGTTGAGATACTGGCCGGTCGCGGCGTTCTGCACGCGCCCGGTGATGGTGGCGGGTGATTGCGCGCCAGCTGCAGTGGTGTCCGCGGCGTGCGCGGCGTGGCTGGGGGCGATGGCGAGGGCGAGCCAGGCGCCGAGGACGGCGAAGGGATTTTTTTTCGTCATGGGTTTGGTTTGGGCTTGGGACGGTGGGAGTGGCTGAAGAGGGGCGGCGGGCGGCCATCCACCCGCGTCCGGAAGGGAATACGACTTTCGGCGTCCTACGTTTTCTATTTCGCGCCAGCCTTGTCGCCTTCCTTCCCCTGCTTCGATTCCAAGGGCTTCATCGGGATGCAGGCGACGTGAAGCGGTGCCATAAAAAACCCTCCCCGTTTCGGAGTCGGCGAAGGTGTTGATAACGCGCCGCAACCTCAGAGCGAGACCGATTACGACAAGCGCAATCGCTGCGTGGCATGTAATCCTCCGCGCGCCAACCGGCGGCAGATTCCAACTTTTGCGCAGACAAAGTGTGCACCCGAAGCGAACACCGATTGGTCGACCGGCATCGATTTTTCGCCTTCCCCCGAATGATTTCGCCTCCACGCTTGCCGTGCCCGGCGCCGCCGGAGAACGTCCTCCCCGCCCCCATGGCCCCGCCCTCCCCTTCCCCTGCCGTCCCGGAACAACGCCACCTTGCGGCGATCGTCTTCACGGATGTGGTGGGTTTCAGCGCGCGCATGGGCTCGGAGGAGTCCGCCACCCTCAAAATCGTCGACCGGGATTTTGCCGCGATGCGCGAGTTGAGCACGAAACTGTCCGGAACGGTGATCAAGACCACCGGCGATGGGCTGCTCCTCTATTTCACCAGTGCCGTGCAGGCGATGGAGTGGTCGGTGCAAATCCAAAAGCACTTCGCCGCGCAGGCCCGCACGCTGCCACCCGCGGAGTTTCTGCGGCATCGCGTGGGCGTGCACGTCGGCGATGTTCTGGTCACGGCGAACGATGTCATGGGCGACGGCGTCAACATTGCCGCGCGCGTGCAGACGGAGGCGCCGACGGGCGGCATCTGCATTTCCCAAGCTGTCTACGACCTGGTTAAGAACAAGATGAAGCTCGAGGTGGTCCGGCTCGAGCCGCGCAAGCTCAAGAACATCTCGGAGTTAATCCAGATGTACCACGTGCTGCTGGAGCCACGAACCGTGGCGGTCGCTGCAGCGGCACCCGTGACCACGCGCGCCGCGCCCGTGGAGCAGGAGGAAACTTCACCGCGGCGGCCCAAGCTCGCGGTCGTCGCGGCGTTGCTGGCGATTGGCGGGATCGCGGCGTGGCTCGTGCACGCGCACTTCGAGCACCAGAAAGAAGTGAACCAGAGCCAGTCCGCGCACGCCCAGTTGGACGCCCTGCTCAAGAACAAGGCGACGCCCGCATCCGCCACCGCTCAGGACCACGGGCCGGGTGGCACTGGCCCCGCGGGCTCCGACGAGTTGAAGTTCGCCGAACGCGCCCTTGCCCGCCCGACAGGCGCCGCGCCGGCCGACGACGAAAGCGTGCAGCGCGAGGCGAGCGCCAGCATCGCGCCCGCCATCGCGTGGGCGATCCAGGAACTCAACCGTTACACCGAGAGTCGCCCGCTGGCGGCGCGGCCGCTGCCCGGGTCCCAGCAAACCCTGATCGTCTACACCCGGGGCAATGTCCTGCACTCCGCTTCCGCGGGGGGCGGGGCCAAGCGGCCGATCCAGTGGAACGAATTTCGTCCGGAACAGCAGGGAGCGATTCTGCTCACCCTCCTCCATTTCGCGAAGCCCCCACCGAGCTCGGAAGTGATTCGCGGCGCCGGCGCCTTCGCCTACGTCCACCGACTCCCGGACATGGCCCGGCAGTTGATTGAGGAACGGCGCGCCGAAGCTCCGCGTTGAGCGTGACTCGCGCCCGCCCTTCGACTCGGGGGCGGCGGGCAAACTTCGAGTCGTTTATCCCGCTAGAAGCGCAGCGTCATCTCGGCGCCTTCATAGCGGAGAACCAGCAGCCCGGGCTGCACGCGAATGATGCGCAGCGCATAGGTCGCATTGTTCCAGAGCACCGTCACGAAATCGCCTTCGCGGCGGGGCAGATCGTTGACGACGATCTGCATCTGATCCTTCAGCTGCATCACGCCGCCGAGCTTCAACCGGCCGGCCGTGTTCCCCAGAATCTCCGCCGCAGTCAGCTGGACGGCATCGGCCGCGGGCGCCGGGGTCCGGATAAAATCAGCCGGCCGGGGCTCGTCGCCGGACCGGGACGCGGACGTCGGTGCCGGCGACCGGCCGGGCGCCGCCGCGAGCAGGTTGCGCCCGCTGTCGTTGATCACGACAAAAGGACTAGGGGGATCGATGGGCAGTGGCTCGGGCCACTGGCGCGCCTTCAGGAGCGCATCGATCTGGGCTCGGAGCACCGGGGAAGCCGCGGCCCCGCGTGCCCGCGGCGGGAGGAAACCGGCGGCCAGGACCAGCCCGGCGCACCCCACGGCGAAGACGGAGCGGATGGATTTCATATTTTGGCGAGGACGTCGACGGTGAGATCCATCATGAGATCGCCGTTATCGGGCGTGTTGCGTTCAAAGGTGCAACCGCGCACCCGCAGGATTCGGGGACCCGTCTCCAGCGCACGGAGGAACGCAATGCTGTTCCGGTACGAACCGGCTACATGCATGGAAAACGGCACCGCCTTGAACGGGCTGCCCGGCGGTGGCACCGGCGCGACCAGTTGATTCAGCCGCACCAGCCGGACGCGGGAGGTGCGCTCGAGCCTATAGAAATAGCCGAGATTCACCTCCATGCTGCGCTCGTCCACCAGATGCTGCTCGATTTGCCCAAGCGCATCGCGCAGCGCCAGGAGATCGGCGTCAAACTGGGTGCGGTTGGCCAGGTTGTGGAGCATGAACTCACCCTTCTGGCGCACCGTCTCATGCTCTCGGGCCGCCCCAATCCGCCGCTGCCAGAGAGGATAATTCAACGCGCCGAGCACCGCCGCCAGTGCCAGGCAGCCACAAAAAACGGGTCGGAGCCGGATCAGGGCAAGCAACTGGGCCAGGAAGACGGTCATGGTCGAGGCGCCTTGAGCTGAAGCGTGATGACGAAGACGACCGCTTCCGTGTCGTTGCGCCGGTGCAGTGACTTGATCGCGATGCTGGAGAACAGCGGGCCGATCGCACGGTTGCGCCGCAGCTCCTCCATGTAATGTCCGAGCGTCACACTGGCTTCCTCCGCGGGCTCGAACAGCACGCCATTGAGCGCGACCTGCGTGTCGTTCATGTCGATCCGGTCGATCCGCATGCGCGCCGGCAACGTGCGACCCAGATTCAGCATGAAGTCGGTCTGCCCAAAGGGCGCGTGCATGAGATCAAATGCGCTTTTCAGGATGCCGGACTGCGTCTTGAGCTGCGCGCTGGACGCGGTCAACTCGTCGAAGAGCTGCCGGTTGCCCCTCATCCGGCTCTCCCAATAAACCGTGTCGGTCCGGAGGGCCTGCGTGACATAAAACTGCCAGCCCGTCACGGCCGCCGCGAGCACGAGGAGCGCGCCCGCAATCGCGCTGGTCAGAAAGCCGCGGCCGACAACCGAGCGGTCGGCTCCTTCCTCGGCCGGCTTCCAATCGATGTGCCAGGGTCGCTGATACGCTCGATCCTCGCCGAGCGCGCGCGTGGATTTGACCGCGGCGGGCTCCGGCAAATCCGCGGCGAGGCTGAGGGCGCCCAGCCAGTGCGGGCCAATGCCCTTCACCCCTTCGGCGGGACGCAGGCGGGCTTTCGTCAGCCAGTCCTCGCAGTCAATCGTCATCGCGGTGCGTCCAATGGAGCGGGCCAGCGGTCCGCCCAGCCAGACGAGCCCGGGGGGCAGGTAGGGGCAGAAAACTTCCTCCACCGGCTGACCGGTAGTCATTTCATATGAGTCGACCACCGGCTTCAAATCGCGGCCGATCCGCCGCACCAGCTTGGTCGCGAGCCCGACCAGTTCCTGATCCCCGTCGCGCAACCGCCGGCGCGCTTCCTCTTCGTCGACGATGCCGAGTTCCTTCCGGGCCAGTTCGACGATCGAGTCAAAACCATGCAGGACGGGGTAAGGGGTGTGCACGCCTTCCTTCCCGAGAATGTACACGGACGTCACCTTCGGATGGATGATGGCGAGCACCACGGCCCGCGAGTCGCGATTGCGTTCCATGCACCCGTAAATCGTCCCGAACAACGGCAGCAATCCGGCTTCGATCCGCTCGGTGTGCAACCCGTCGTCGAACAGCCGCTGTTGCACCCGCAGCAGCTCCTTATTCGCAATTCCGCAGATCAGAGCCGGTCGGGCGGGGCCATCAGCCGGCAAAGGCGTGCCGTCGAGGGCGCCCACCGCCCGCAAGGTCCAGTCATCCGGATCGGCTTTGAACGGGGTCGCAGTCAGGGCCCGGCCCTTTTGCTGCTGCTCGATCACCCCAGCGATATAGTGAGGCTCGTTCAGTTCGCGCAGTTGCAGGGTCTCGCGATGAATGACGCCACGCGGCAGCACGAGGCCGCAGACCGTGGCCAGCCACGCTTTGCGGCCCTCGG
>JBKJRG010000331.1:0-3142 GCA_046594805.1 Opitutaceae bacterium
CGGCGGCCAGGGTACCCGGGACGCGCAGACCGCCGCAGGGTGGGGCGACGTGCGCGCGGTGTGCGACGTCGATGCTTCCCACGCGGCCGCCGCGGCGGAGAAACTCACGGTCGATGGGAAAGTCCCGGCGACCTTTGCCGATTTCCGGAAGGTGCTCGAGCGGGACGATATTGACGTGATCGTCAACGGCACGCCGGACCACTGGCACACGCTGGTGAATCTTGGGGCGGCGCGGGCGAAGAAGGACGTGTATTCCGAAAAGCCACTCACGCTCACGATCGACGAAGGCCGGCGACTGGTCCACGCGGTCCGCCAGAGCGGGATTATCCTGCAGACCGGCACGCAGCAGCGCAGTTCGGCGCGGTTCCGGCTGGCGTGTGAGCTCGTGCGGAATGGCCGGATTGGAAAACTGAGCGCGGCCAACGTGTGGCTGCCGGCGGGCTTGCGCGAGGGGCCGTTCGCCCCTGCGGCGGTGCCGGCGGGCCTCGATTGGGATTTCTGGCAAGGCCAGACGCGGAAAGTCGAGTACGTGAAGGAGCGCTGCCACCGGACCTTCCGGTTCTGGTACGATTACTCGGGCGGGACGATGACCGACTGGGGAGCGCACCACAACGACATCGCCTATTGGGCGGTGGGCCTGCTCGCGCCGCGCGAGGTTTCCACCCGGGTGCTGGCCCAGCCCATCCCCGGCGGTTACGACACGTTCAGCGAATATGCCGTCAACTACACCTACGCCAACGGCGTGAAGTTGAACATCCTCACGACCCGCGACGAAAGCTTCACGGGCGCGAAACTGAAGCCGGACGGCCAGCGCAACGGCATCCGGTTCGAAGGCGCGGGCGGATGGATCTGGGTCAACCGCGAGGAGATCAAGGCGAGCGACCCCGAGCTCCTAAAGACTCCGCTGGCCGGCGATGCCGTGCGTCTCTACAGCAGCTCGAATCACATGGGGAATTTCTTCGACTGCGTGGCCTCGCGCCAGGCGCCGATTTGCGATGTCGAGACCGGCCACCGCTCGGCGACGATGTGCCACCTTGGGGCGATTTCGATGCGCACGGGCCGCAGTCTCACTTGGGATGCGGAGCAGGAAAAATTCACCGGCGAATCTGCCCGCGAGGGCAACGCCCATGTGCAACGGGAAATGCGGGCGCCGTACGATTACAGTTTCGTGAGCTAAGGGCGTAGGGGCAGGCGCGGCCTGCCGATGGAGCGGTGGTTTCCAGCCGCCGACGGGGGGCCGAACGAACTGGGCGCTTGCAAAGCGCCCCTCCTCCCGGGCGCAGGCAGCGCGCCGGCCGCGACGCGTTGCGCGCTTGGCACGCCGAACGTCCTGTGAATACTCGCGGCATGCGCATAGGGATCGGACTGCTCGGCCTGCTCGGATCAATCGTGATGGCGCTGGGCGCGGACCGACCGCCCAACCTGGTCTTCATTCTCACCGACAACCAGGGCGCGTGGACGCTCGGGTCTTACGGCAACCCGGACATCCGCACGCCGCACATCGATCGGCTCGCGGTCGAGGGTGTCCGCTTCACACGCGCGCTGAGCAGCAACCCGGTGTGCTCGCCGACCCGCGCGACCTTTCTCACCGGGCTCATGCCCTCGCAACACGGCGTGCATTCATTCCTCGATCCGAAATTCATGATGGGGCCAGAGGCCTACAACACGCTGCGCGAGTTCACCTCGCTGGGCGAAGTGCTGCGCGATGCCGGATACACCTGCGGGCTGAGCGGCAAATGGCACCTGGGCGAGAATCTCAAGCCTTCGGAAGGTTTCACCACTTGGACCACCAAGCCCGGCGGGCATACCACGGAATTCTATGATCAGGACGTGATCGAAAACGGGCAGGTCCGGAAGGAAGCCGGTTACACCACGGACCTCTGGACGCGCAAGGGGATCGAGTTCATCGAGCAGAACAAGGAGAAGCCGTTTTTTCTCTTTCTCGCGTACAACGGGCCCTATGCGCTGGGGCAGTTGATGAGCAACCCGGCGCGCAACCGCCACGCCGAGTACTATCGCGGTAAGAAATTCACGAGCTTCCCGACCGACGCGATGCACCCGTGGCAGAATGCGAACAAGGGTTTCCACAACAAGCAGGGCGCGATCGAGCGGGTGGCGGCGGAGGTGAGCGGCGTCGACGATGGCGTCGGCGACATCATGGCCACCCTCAAGCGCCTGGGCCTCGACGATAACACCGTGGTCGTCTACGCCTCCGATCAAGGCTGGATGGGCGGCCAGAACGGCATGTGGGGGATGGGCGACCATTTCCGGCCCATCGCCGCCCATGAATTGATGATGCAGATCCCGCTGATCTTCCGGCATCCGGGACGCATTCCCGCCGGGCGCACGAGCGATCTTTTCGTGAGCAACTATGATTTTTTTCCGACGGTGCTGAGCCACCTCGGGCTCGGCGCCCGGATGCCGACGGAACCCAAATCACCCGGCCGCGATTTTGCCGCGGCCCTGCGGGGCGAAAAATTCGCGTGGGACAATGTCGTGTTCTACGAGCTGGAAACGGTCCGGGCCATCCGCACCTCCGACTGGAAGTACGTCGCACGCTTTCCCAACGGACCGTTCGAGCTCTACGACATGAACCGCGATCCGCGCGAACGGTTCAACCTTTTCGGTCAGCCCGGGACCGAACCGAAGCGCGCGGAGCTGGCGGCAATGCTGGACGCGTTCTTCTCCCGTTATTCCGATCCGAAGTACGATATTTGGAAAGGTGGCGGTTCGAAGGCGAAACGGCATACGGAGTAAGCCGGAGGCCTCACGCCACGGACGCAAAGTGCGCAATGGTATTGAAACTGAACGATCGAACTCTGCCGTAGCAACCGAGGTAACGAAGCGGATCAGCGGTTTTCCCTCAGCCTCCTTACTTCGGCTGCTATCTGGAACTAACATCTCCCGCGCCTCTCCATGAGCGTTACCCTGTACTCAACCCGCACAGTTCCGGCTTGGATTATCGTCGTCGCCCTCTTGGCGCTTCCCGGGTCATTGCAGGCTCAGCCGCGCCCCGCCGTGACGGCCAAAGCGCCGAACGCTGCAGCGCCGGGCGAGTGGGTGAACCTGTTCGATGGCAAGTCGCTCGCGGGCTGGGTGCAATCGGCCTTCGAGTCCGATGGGGCGGTCAAGGTGGCGAATC
>JBKJRG010000376.1:0-2698 GCA_046594805.1 Opitutaceae bacterium
GAACCAAAGGCGAGGCGCGCGACGCATCCGTCCTGATTCGCGGCGGGTGCAACAATATCTTTATTCCGGTGTGGTTCACCAATTCGAATGCCATCAATAATCCGCTTTTTGAACTCCATGGTCTGAATAATACCAATCTCGCCTTCTACTCGCTGCGTTGGCCATACAGCGGAACCGATACGACGCGTTCGACGCTGGTGCAAAGCGATTACACTCATTTAAGTGTTACACGCGATAATTTCGTCGGAGCCTACAAAGTAGGTAATATTAACCTCGGCGCTTGGGACCTTGTCGGGCAATTCACTTCGGAAGACATCGGCAATCCGGCGCAGCCCGGCTCCGGCAGTCTGACTTCCGGCGTCTATACCGTGGCGGGTGGCGGCACCGACATTTATGGCACCTCCGACCAATTCCACTTCCTGCACCAAAGCCGGGACAGGAACGGCCGCATCATCGCCCGCGTCACATCGGTGCAAAACACGCATGCCTATGCAAAGGCGGGCCTGATGTTCAGGGAGAGCACCGCTGCGGGCGCCAAGAATGTCGATCTTGTGCTTACTCCTGTGAGTGGCATTCAATTGCTGCATCGCGCTGCGACTGGAGGCACTACGACGTCCGACGCGATCATTTCGGGGCCGGGCGCCCCCTACTGGCTGAGGCTTGAGCGTCATGGCGATACCTTCACCGGTTTTCAATCACCGGACGGCAGCGTGTGGTTTCTCACCGGCGCCACCACATTCGCGATGAATAACGCGACGCAGATCGGCCTTGCAGTCACGTCCCATGACAACGCTGTGCTGAACACGTCCACGTTTGACAACGTCAGTATCAGCAATGTCCCGGTGTGGACTGCAATTGACATCGGTTCCGTCGGCGCCGCTGGCAGCACGAATATCAATTACGCCACAGACACCTTCACGCTCAATGGCGCGGGCGCGAATATCTATACGGCCACTGACTCTTTCCATTTCAACTATCTGACTTGGAACGGTGACGCGACGCTGGTGGCGGAGGTGACGTCAGTGGAGAACACCAGCACCTATGCCAAAGGGGGACTGATGATTCGCAAGAGTCTGGCCGCCAATGCCGCGCACGCAACGGTCTCGTTGACTCCTGGTTTTGGCGTCGAATTTCTGCGACGCACTGCGGACGGCAATACTACGGTCAATACGAATACCACGGGCGTGAGCGCACCCCGGTTCGTGAAGTTGGTGCGCAGCGGCAACACGTTTTCAGCGTATCATTCGCCCGACGGAGGCACTTGGACCCAACTCGGCGCCACCCAAACGATCACGATGGGCTCCACGGTCTATGTTGGCTTGGTGAGTTGCTCTATCATAAATACCAGCAATCTTTGCACGGCCACATTCGAGAGCGTTTACATCAAGTGAGCAGGTCCGACGCCCCGGATCTTTCGCGGTATGCAAGGCGCGTCAGATCCGAGGCGACTCGGGGAGACATATCCTCGACGGGAGGTGGAATCCTTGGAAGCGCGGTAGTGACAAGGTCGGAATGGTCGGAATATTCCCCGGTGGGCGACCTACGCCCAACGGCGGGCACGGCCGCCGAACCCGGAGACCCGCGCGGCTGGTCTTTCCATCCATGGACAGCCCGGTAACCGCAAGCGGCCGCGGATAGAGCACCGAGCCAAGATACGACCGCGTCCTGTGTGCCTGAAAACGACGTCGCTTCCACTCTTCCACTCGCCCCCCGCACCATCCAAGAAAGGGCGATCATGCCACTCATGAAAACCTCCGTTGTCCCGCTCGGGCTTCTGATCGCGACCGCCGCGGTATGCCAAGCGCAGATTTCCCCCGAAATACATGCCAATCGAGCTGTCACGTTTCGGTTTCGCGCGCCCAATGCCAGGGAAGTCCTCCTGCGCTCGGACGGCCTCAAGAACCCGCTTCCGATGCACAAGGGCGATCAGGGCGTGTGGTCGGTCACCACAGAGCCGCTGGAACCGGACTTCTATTCCAGTTCGTTCTCTGTGGACGGCGTGCTCGCGCTCGATCCGGCAAACCCGCTCCTGAAATACAACCTATTCGGCACAGAAAATCTGCTCCACGTGCCGGGCGCGAATGATCTTCCGTGGGAAATCAACGACGTGCCGCATGGCATTATTCATCGGCAGCACTACAAGTCCGCGATCATCGGCGAAGAGCGTGACCTTTGGATCTATACGCCGCCCGGTTACGACCCCGCAGCAAAACGGACTTATCCCGTCCTCTACTTGCTTCACGGCTACAGTGATGCGGAGGACACATGGACGACCGTGGGCCGCGCCAACGTCATCCGAGACAACCTCATCGCGCGGGGCGAAGCACAGCCGATGGTTATCGCGATGCCGCGCGGATACGGCAGCCGCCAGATCGTGTCCGGCTGGGGCGCGATTCGCGGACCCGACGGAGAAAGCGCGTGGCGCGAGAGCAACGCACACTTTCGAGAATCGCTCTTCACCGAAATCATCCCATTGGTCGAAAAATCGTATCGCGTTTCATCGGATCCCGCGGCACGCGCCATCGCAGGGCTTTCGATGGGCGGCACGCAATCGCTCCTGTATGGTCTCAACGCGCCCGAGCGCTTCGCGTGGATTGGTTCGTTCAGTGCGGGTAGACTCGGCCCGGACTTCGAGGCCGATTTCGCTGGGGTCACGGAGAAGATAAATGCCCGCCTTCGGCTGCTCTGGATGGGCTGC
>JBKJRG010000585.1:0-7056 GCA_046594805.1 Opitutaceae bacterium
CGTCACCGCCGCGGCCATCTGGCAGGTTTATCAATGGGCGCATTCCGCCACCGCCCTCGGCCTCGTTGGGCTCGTCAACGTTCTCCCGCTCCTCGCCCTTTCCCTGCCGGCGGGCGCAATTGCCGACCGCCATGATCGCCGGCGGCTGATTGCGGTGGGCACGCTGGTGGTCGCGGTGATCAACGTCGCGCTCGCCACCCTTGCCTTCTGGCACGCGTCCATTCCCGCGCTGGCCCCGCTGCAGTGGGCCAACGACGCGCTGCGTCAGGTCGCGCTGCTTTTCGAACAGCACGGCGATTCGACCCCGGTGCGCTTCGACCACCCCGCCCTGCCGGTCGTGTTCCTCCTGTTGCTCGTCCATGCCAGTGCCCGCATCCTCATCTGGCCGGCGCGCTCGAGCATCACGCCGTTGCTGGTGCCGTCCGCCGCGCTCGGCAATGCGATCACCTGGAACTCCAGCGCGTTTGAAATCGCGACCGTCGCGGGCCCGGCATTGGGCGGGTTCCTGATCGCTTTTGCCGATATCCCCGCGGTCTATGCCTTCGGCGCGGCGGCCGAATTCACCTTCCTCCTCGCGCTGCGCCGCGTGCGTTATTTTCAGGCGCCGCCGCCCTCCACCAGCCGACGCACGTGGCGCGACATGCTGGCCGGCGCCGAATTCATCTGGCGCAGAAAGGTCATCCTGGGCGCCAGTTGCCTCGATCTGTTTGCCGTACTGCTCGGCGGGGCGACCGCACTGTTGCCCATTTACGCTGACCAGATTCTCCACGTGGGCCCGATCGGCTTTGGCTGGCTCCGGGCCGCGCCTTCCCTCGGTGCCATCGCCATGGCGATGTGGCTCGCCCATCGGCCGCCGCTGGCCGCTCCCGGCCGCGCGTTGCTCTGGTCCGTCGCCGGTTTTGGCGCAGCGATCCTGCTCTTCGGCGTGTCCCGCTCCTTCTGGCTCTCCCTGTGCGCGCTGATTCTCACCGGCGTCTTCGATATCGTCAGCGTCGTGGTCCGCCAGTCGCTCGTTCAACTCCTCACCCCGGACCATCTCCGCGGCCGCGTCACCGCCGTGAACCAGATCTTCATTGGCTCCTCCAACGAGATTGGCGCCATGCGCGCCGGGTTGATGTCCGCGCTGGTCGGCCCCGTTGCCGCGGTGGTCTGGGGCGGGCTCGGCACGATTGCCGTCGCCGCCCTCGTCGCGCGCGCCGTGCCGGGACTGCGACGGCTGCCTTCCTTGCACTCGCTCAAGCCGGAAGAGTAACGCTACGTAGCGCGGCGTTTTTTCGTTAGACTTCAGCCAACCCGGGAGGCATTCCTACAAACGGAAATGTCCGAGACTTCGAAACGCAAATCGTTCTTCATCCTCGCGCTTGCCCTGAGCCTCGTTGTCGCCCTGGTGGCGGTGATCCTGGATGAAGACCTGCGTGACCGCCTCGGCACGACCTATTACGTCCTCAGCCTGGCGATCATCGGCTGCGTGCTGCTCGTCCTGGCCGGCTACGTCTGGGATCGCACCCTGGTCGCCCGGCTCAAGAACCTCCGCACCACCGTCACGGCGGCGGACCCGATCGACACGATCAATGACGACTCCGAGCACGACGAAATCATCGGCCTCGCGCGCAAGATCGAGCGCATGGCGCAATCGCTGCAAAAAACCGAGGCGAGCTATCGCGGCATCGTCGAGGATCAGGTCGACTTGATTTGCCGCTACCGGCTCGACGGCAAACTCACCTTCGTCAACAGCGCCTACGCCCAGGCCTTCGGTCGCAAGCGCGCCGAGCTGGTCGGCCAGCCGTTCCCCCTTTTCACGCCCGGTGCGGCGATCGGCGACGAGCCCTATTCGTTCGAGCGCGAAGTCGATTTCCCGGATGGGCGCCGCCGCTGGTTCATGTGGATGCAGCGCGCGATCCGCGATAATGACGGCAGCACGCTCGAGTATCAGGGCGTCGGGCACGACATCACCCTGCGCAAGGAGGCCGAGGCGGCCCTGTTGCACGCCAAGGAGGCGGCGGAGGCGGCGGACCGGGCCAAAAGCGAGTTCCTCGCCATCGTCAGCCATGAAATCCGCACGCCGATCAATGGCGTGATTGGGTTCGCCCAGATCCTCGCCGACTCCCCCCTCTCGCCCGAGCAGCGCGAGCAGGTCGCGATCATCAAGTCGAGCGGCCAGGCGCTCGAGAAGCTGATCGCCGATATCCTCGACCTCTCCAAGATCGAAGCCGGCAGGATCGAGATCGAGTCGACCCCTTTCGCACTGCACAAGTGCGTCGAGGATTTGATCGCGTTCTTCCAGCCCCGCGCGCGCGCGGCGGCCCTGACGCTCACCGCCACCTTCGATCCCGACGTGCCGGCCATCGTCAACAGCGACGAGGCCCGGCTGCGCCAGATCCTCACCAATCTCATCGGCAACGCGCTGAAGTTCACCGAGCGCGGCAGCATCACCATCCATGTCTCCTGCATGCGCGGCGAGCCGGTCAGCATGCGCGACACGCGGCGGGCGCTGCGACTTTTCTTCGCGGTCGCCGACACCGGCATCGGCATCCCCGCGGACAAGATTTCAAAGCTCTTCAAGCCCTTCAGCCAAGTCGACACCTCGATGGAGCGCCGCCGCAGCGGCACCGGCCTGGGCCTGATCATTTCGAAGCGGCTCTGCGAATTGATGGGTGGCTCGATCTCGGTCGAAAGCAAACCGGGCGAAGGCACCACTTTCCGCTTCTCGTTGCTCAGCGACTATGAGAAGGGCGACACCCTCGCGCCATTCCAGATCCGCCAGAGCTCGGCGCAGAGTCAGTCCCAGACGGCGTAGCGGCGAGAAGGTTGCCGAATCTTTTTATTCACGACGGCAGTGTTTTCAGAAGGCCAGGCGCCGAATGGCACGCGCTGGATTGTCCGCGACCACCACATCCGGCGGAACGTCTCTGGTCACCACGCTTCCCGCACCAATCACCGCCCGGTCGCCGATGGAGACTCCCGGGCAAATGATCGCGCCTCCGCCGATCCAAACGTCGGAACCGATGCGGGATTCTGAACTCGGGACGCCGGTTCTACCTCAATGCCAAGGTCGGCGGAGACCCCAGTAGATATTTTGGGCAAACTTGGGATAATGAGTGTGGCAGTGGCTCGCGACTTGTCCATCACCCCTTATGAAAAACATCGTTCTCGCCCTCTTGATTCCATGCTGCGCCGCGGTGGCGTTTGCCCAAACCCCGACACCGGACCCGGCCCCGGCAGCAGAAAAACCGGCCAAAGCAGAAGAAGCGAGGGATGCTGCGACGGAGCTGATCGCTGCGCGCAAAGAACTTTCGATCCTCCGCACCCGCCATGACGAGAAGCATCCCTTGGTCGAGAAACAGGTCCGCAAAGTGAACGCGTTGAGGAAAAAATCGGCGGCTGATGTGACCGAGAAAAGTACGCAGGACAAGGGCATGCAGCTGGACGCGGCGAAGAAGGAACTCTCGACCTTGCGGCAAAAGTACACCGACCAGCATCCCCTGGTGCGGGAAAAGCTCCGCCTGATCGCTGAGTTGGAACGCAAGTAAGGGCGTAGCGCAGGCGGGGGTGCCCGGGACCTTTTCCGGCGCGCTACCCGCGCGCGGTTTTGAGTTTGGGGTTCGGTGTTTTGAGTTCGAACGAACCTCCGAACATGACGGGGCGAGGGCGCCCCATCCCCAGTTTCCGGTCGGCGTTAATGAAATCCGAAAAAGAAAACGATCGCTGGGGCCGGGGCGCGCCCGCCCCGGGGTTTTGATCCCCTGCATGCTGACGATCCTAGGCTCCCGTCGCTGCGCCGCCGCTCAACGCGGCGCCCGCGCGGCTTGGCGTTGTTTCACTTTTCGCGCTGGCCGTTTTTTCCGGTGCGAGCTCGCGGCGGCGACGGTTGAGTGCGGCGGGCGGCTGCCCCCGGAGTCGATTCCGACTTCCCTGCGCCGCGATTGCCCTGCCACTGCGCGTCATTGTCGAACGCGATCCGCGCCATCGATCGCCGCGTGAGAATCGACGCATCATCCTGGCGGGCGGAGATGGGCTTGGCGGGCACCTTTGATTTCGCGAGCAGCCACATCGGTTTGCTCGAGTCGCCGCGAATGCGAAATATATGCCACTCCCCTTTCAGTTTTTTACCGTGAAGCATCAACTTGAGATCGCCCTTGGCGTGACTGCCGCCAAGCAGCTCATAGGTGCCGATATCCCAGACCATCACCGTGCCGCCGCCATACTGGCCCTTGGGGATGGTCCCCTCGAAGTTCATGTAATCGATGGGGTGATCCTCGACTTCGAACGCGGCGCGTTTGACCCCCAGTGCATAAGGCGGGCCCTTCGGCACGGCCCATGACTTCAAGGTGCCGTCCATCTCGAGCCGGAAGTCGTAATGCAGGTGGCTCGCCGCGTGTTTCTGGATCACGAAACGACGTCGCCCTTCGGGCGCGGCGGCCTTGGCCACCACTGCGCCGGGCTCGGCCGTTTGCGTGAAGTCGCGCTTCGCGGCGTAACGCGAGAGCGACGCACGCGGGGATGGGAGCGAAGCACGGGGGGATTTCATCGCGAGTTGTTCGAATGCTTCCGGGAGCCGTTGCTGCAACGTCAGGACCGGGGCGAAAAGGTCGCCCACTTCCTGCAAGCGTTGCAGCGCCTCGGCGGGAGTGAAGAAAAGCGCGTCGCGGTTTTTCCGCGCGAGGGACTGCTCCAGCTCGCGCCAGGTTATCGGCATCGAGATGAAAGGCTCGTCATGCTTTCCGCGCATGGCGTAAACGGCGATGGTCGTCTTGGACTGCGAGTTCTGCGACCAGTCGATCATCACCCGGTTTTTTCGCAGCGCCTTCGACATCGCACTCACCACGAGTTTCGGATGCTGCTGCCCGAGCAGTTCCGCCACGCTCTTGGCGAAAGGCTGCGTGACGGCATAGGTCACCGCGGAGTTCAGCGGCACATAAATCTGGATACCCTTGGAGCCGGAAACCTTCGGAAAAGCCCGGAGGCCCAGCCCGTCGAACACGCCCTTCAGCAGCAGCGCCACGGCGCTGCAGCTAAAAATGTCCGCGCCCTCCCCCGGATCGAGATCGAAGGCCACGTGGGTCGGACGATCGATTTCAGGCGCACGGTGCAGGAAAGGATGAAACTCAATCGCTCCCAGGTTGGCACACCACGCCAGCGTTTCGGCATTGTTAACGAGGATGTAGTTGATGTCCCCCTCGTGATGCCGGCGCGGCACGGCAAAGGTCGTAATCCATTCCGGCGCGTGCTTGGGGGCATTCTTTTCATAGAAGCTGCCACCCTTAACTCCGTTGGGGAAACGAATCAGCGTCACCGGCCGGTCCGCGAGGTGCGGCAGGAGGTGCGACGCCACCTCCAGGTAGTATCGGATCATTTCTCCCTTGGTGAATCCACTGGGGAAATAAACCTTGTCCGGATTGGAAAAACTGACCGGCCTTTTCGAGGCCTTGGTTTTGCTTGGCATCGCGGTAAAGACCGGCGCTCAACCAAGGCGTTCACCGCAGTGGCGTCCGCCGCCCACGCGATGAGTCACCTCGCCATCCCGGAAGCGGACTCGTCAGGCAACCATTGTTTCCTGCAGGGCGGACTCTACCGATCGCCGTGGATCGCATGGCTGGCGCGCCCGGGTAGGAAAGTTTCCTATGATGCATTCGGGCCTTCCGGACCGGACGACGACGAACGGCCTGCGCCTAGGCCGGTCTGCCGTCCTACCAACTCCACTACATCTCAACCACGTCACAAAAACCAAAAAGGATTATCCCATGGAAATCGTAACAATGCTCGTCATCGGTTTGCTCGTTGGCATCATCGCCAAATTCCTCCTGCCGGGAGATGACCCGGGTGGCATCATCGTCACCACGCTCATCGGCATCGCCGGCTCGTTTGCCGCCGGCTACGTCGGCCGCGCCGCCGGTTGGTTCACCCCGGGCCAGCCCGTGAGCTTCATTGCCTCGGTGATTGGCGCAATCGTGCTGCTCTTGATTTATCGCCTGCTCTTCCGCCGTCGTCGCCGGCCGTAAGCACAGTCTACTCGCTTGAGACCGGGCCAGGGACCGGCCAGGTCCCTGTCCTTTTCTTTTGCTTTGCGCCACCTCCATTCGGCGCGTCCCAAACCGGTACTGGAGGCGCGGAGCGGGTGTTGAGCGGCTAATGGGTCAACGTGAGATTGCCAGCAGGGGTTGGAGCGCGCGCGGTCTTGGGTGCGTACTCGCGGACGTGGTTATTCGCGATGACGTCGGTTGGAAGTGCGCCGCACGGCGGGTTCGTTCTTTCCACCGGACTCGCCGCTCCCTCAACTCAGGCCAGCATGTCCATGGACCTGACCGCCGTCCCCGCCACCGATCCGCTGGAAATCTACCGGTATCGCGACGGACTCTATGCCGTCGACCTACTGACCGCCGCAATTTGCGAGTTCGATTTCTTCACCTGGCTCGCCGCGCACCCGGCGGACCAGAGAGCGATCTGCCACGCGTTCGGCATCCAGGACCGCCCCACGGATGTCATGCTCACTCTCTTCGCCGCCCAAGGTTTGGTTGAGACGAAGGACGCGGTGTTTCGCGTTACTCCGCTGGCGCGCGAGCACCTCACCAGCACGTCGCCCTTCTTCCTCGGGCCCTATTACGCCTCCCTCAAGGAGCGTCCGGTGGTGCGCGATTTCGTGAAAATCCTGCGCACCGACAAACCAGCGAACTGGGGGAGCTACCAAGATGCGAAGGAATGGAGCCACGCGATGTTGACGGATGAGTTCGCCACCTCCTTTACCGCGGCAATGGATTGTCGCGGAGCCTACCTTGGACCCGCGCTGGCCAAGGCGATCGACGCCGGGCGAAGTCACCGCCTACTGGATATCGCCGGGGGTTCCGGCATTTACGCCTGCGCGATCGCGGCTGAGCACTCCCACCTGCAGGCCACGGTGTTTGAACGTCCACCGGTCGACCGGATTGCCCGCACCATGATCCAGAAGCGGGGTTATGCCGAACGCGTGTCGGTGATGGCAGGGGATATGTTCAGCGACTCTCTTCCGGGTGGGTTCGACCTCCACCTTTATTCCAATGTCCTGCACGATTGGGATGCCGA
>JBKJRG010000674.1:0-7399 GCA_046594805.1 Opitutaceae bacterium
CAAGACGAGCGGGGGACTTTCCGCCGACTGGACGGAGCGGCATTACGACCTGGAGAATCTTTGGGCGCTGCAACCGCTGCGGCTGCCGGCAGTGCCGGCGGGTGGAGAGAGAGCGAAGGAGGGAGGGCGAGAAGGAGAGACGCGGCACCCCATCGACGCATTCATCGACGTGAAGCTGGTGCAGGCGAAGCTCGTGGCGGCGCCGCTGGCGGACCGGCGCACGCTGATTCGGCGCGCGACATTCGATCTCACGGGCCTCCCGCCCACGCCGGAGGAAGTCGCCGCCTTCGTGGCGGACGCGACCGGAGAAGAGGCGGCTTTCGCGCGGGTGGTGGAGCGGTTGCTCGCGTCGCCGCACTATGGCGAGCAGTGGGGCCGGCATTGGCTGGATGTCGCGCGTTACGCGGACTCGAGCGGCTTCGCCAACGATTTTGCGCGCGGCAACACCTGGCGTTATCGCGACTATGTGATTCGCGCCTTCAACGCGGACAAGCCGTACCCGGAATTCATCCGCGAACAGGTGGCGGGCGACGAGCTCGCGGCGGGGCGCACGGGCGCGAGTGCCACCGAGGCCCGGATTGCGGCGGGGTTTCTGCGGATGGGGCCGTGGGAGCTGACGGGCATGGAGGTGCCCAAGGTGGCGCGGCAGAAATTTCTCGACGATGTCAGCGATTCGGTCGGGCAGGTCTTTCTGGCCCAGCCGCTGCAATGCGCGCGCTGCCATGACCACAAGTTCGACCCGATTTCGACCCGGGACTATTATAGCTTCCAGGCGATTTTTGCCACCACGCAGCTGGCGGAAGAGATGGCGGAATTTCTGCCGGAGGAAAACCGACGCGGCTTCGAGGAGAAGAAATACCTCGAGCAACGGCAGGAGCATTACCGCGCGATCACTGAGCGGCTGGAACAGAAATCGATCGGCGCGGCGCGAGCTTGGTACGGAGAGAAGAAACTCGACCCGGCCGCTTTCGAAACGGCGCTGGCCGAGGCGGGCGGGCGCAAGGGCGGCCGCACGACCCGGTACACCGAGGCGAGAGCCGCGATGCTGCGCCAAGGGATTCCCGAGAGTGAAATCCCGCCGAAGCTCGCGGGCTTCACGCCCGAGGATTACGGCATCGAACGCATCGCGCGCAAAGGCCTCGAGCGGCTGCGCTGGGATTTCGAGCGGTATGAGCCAATCGCCTTTACCGTGTACAGCGGCCGCACCCCCGATCTGAAAAACGTCAACGCCCCGCTGCGCATGCCAGCGAGCCGGATGACCGCGGGAGAGTTGGAAGCAACGCACATTCTCACCGGGGGCGATACGTTTGCGGATGGCGCTCCGGTCACCCCCGCGGTCCTGACGGCGCCAAGCGTAGTTGGGGCGATGAAATGGGAGTCGGCCGAAGTCTCGCCGGCGATCGACGGCCGGCGGCGCGTGCTGGCGGACTGGATTGCCTCGCCCGACAATCCCCTGGCGCCCCGGGTGATCGTGAACCGGATCTGGTTGTGGCACTTCGGTCGCGCGCTTGCCGGCAACCCCAATAATTTCGGGGCGACCGGGAAGAAGCCCTCTCACCCCGAGCTGCTGGACTGGCTCGCGGCCACCTTCGTCTCCGGCCGGGCGGGCGGAAGCGAGGCGCCGGCGACGCCGTTTTCGATCAAGGCGATGCACCGGTTGATCATGAGCTCCGCGGCGTATCGCCGGGCGGCGGACCATCCCGAGCCCAAGGCGCTGGCGGAGCGCGATCCGATCGGGACGAGCTACGCCGCATTCCAACCGCGCCGGCTGGCGGCGGAAGAGTTGCGCGACGCGCTGCTCGCGGTGACCGGTGAGTTAAACCGCGAAATCGGCGGCATCCCCGCCCGGCCGGAAATCAACCGCGAGGCGGCGCTGCAGCCGCGGCAGGTGATGGGCACGTTCGCGGAAGCGTGGCAGCCGTCGCCCAAGCCGGAGCAGCGGCACCGCCGCAGCGTCTACGCGCTGAAGTTGCGCGGGTTGGCCGACCCGTTCATGGAGGTTTTCAACGCGCCCAGCCCTGATCTGTCCTGCGAGGCGCGCGAGGCGTCGACCGTCACCCCGCAGGTCTTCTCCCTCTTCAACAGCGCAACGACCCTCGACCGGGCCCTCGCGCTCGCGGCCCGCATCCGCCGCGAGTTCCCCGCCCCCGAAGCGGCGATCGCGCGGGTTTTTCAACTGACCCTCGGCCGAGCGCCGACGTCCGAGGAGGCGGTCACCTGCCGGCAGCATTGGGATCAGATGACGGCGCGTCATCGCACGCTGCACTTCGCGCCAGCTCCGCTCCCCCGCGAGGTGGTGCGCGAAGCCGTCGAGGAAAACACCGGCGAAAAATTCCGCTTCGTCGAGCCGCTGGAGGCGATGGCCGATTTTGTGCCCGACCTGAAAATGTCGGACCTGCCGGCGGAGACGCGCGGGCTGGCGGAGGTGTGCATCGTGCTTTTCAATTCGAACGAGTTTGCGTACGTTTACTAGCCGCATGAAAACGCCGTTCCCCTGTGCCGGTCACCGCGCGCTCTGGGCGCCGACGCGCCGCGAGTTTCTCTACAGCCTCGGCGCGAGCGTGGGCAGCGTCGCGCTCACGGCCCTGCTCGCGCAGGAAGGGCGGGGCGCCGTCGCGGCGCATCCGCTCGCCGCGAAGCCCGGGCATTTCCCCGGCAAGGCGAAGAATTGCATCTTCCTCATGATGGAGGGCGGTCCCTCGCACATCGATACCTTCGATCCGAAGCCGAAGCTCGCGGCCATGCACCTGCAGGAGTTCAATCGCGCGGGCAAAACCAAGTCGGCGATGGAGAGCGGCAAGCGTTACTTCGTGCAGAGCCCGTTCAAGTTTCGCAAGGCGGGCCAGAGCGGCGCGGACATTGCGGAAAATTGGGAGCACCTCGCGCGCGTGGTGGACGACATCTGTTTTTATCGCGGCTGCCAGGTGGACTCCGTGAACCATCCGACCGCGATGTACCAGATGAACACGGGCAATCGCTTCGGCGGCGACCCCGCCATCGGGTCATGGGTGAACTACGGGCTGGGTTCGCTGAATCAGAACCTGCCCGGCTTCGTGGTGTTGCCCGAAGTTTCCTATCCGCAGGGTGGCGCGTCGAATTGGGGCAACGGATTTCTGCCGGCGAGCTTCCAAGGCACACCGCTCCGGCCGAAAGGTTCGCCGATTCTGGATCTGTCGCCGCCCGCCGGGATCACGCGGGAACACCAGCGGGCCAATCTCGATCTGCTGGGGCGGTTGAACACCGCCCACCAGGAGACGCACCCGCAGCACAACGAACTTTCCGCCCGGATGGATGCCTACGAGCTGGCGTTCCGGATGCAGCTGCAGGTCCCCGGGTTGCTCGACCTCGAGCGCGAGGACCCGCGGTTGAAGGCGCAGTACGGGATTGGGTCGGACGCGACGGATGCGTTTGGCCGGAAATGCCTGCTCGCGCGGCGGCTGGTGGAGCAGGGCGTGCGGTTCGTGCAACTCTACGCCGGTACTTGGGACTCGCACGACTACATCGAGCGCGCGCACACCAACCTGGTGCGCAATGTCGACCAGCCGATTGCCGCCCTGCTCGCCGATCTCAAGCAGCGCGGGCTGCTCGACAGCACGCTGGTGGTGTGGTGCGGCGAATTTGGCCGGTCGCCGGACAACGGGGTACGCGGCGGCACCGCGTACGGGCGCGATCACAACCCGAAGGCGATGACGGTTTGGTTCGCCGGCGGTGGCGTGAAGGCGGGCCACACGATCGGGGCGACCGATGAAACCGGGGCGGAGGCGGTGGACTGCGTGCATCACGTGCGCGATCTCCATGTGACGATTTTGCGGCTGCTGGGGCTGGACGACAATCAGCTCACTCATTTCCATGGCGGCCGCTTCAAGCAGCTGAGCCAATTCGGGGGATCGCCGATTAAGGAATTGATCGCGTAGGCGAGGAACGTCGTTCCGCGCCTCGGGCTGGCGCTCGTCGCCATGCCGTCGCGGAACACGGGAGCGAAAACCCGAGGTGTACGCCCGCGTCCCGCGCGACGGCATGGCGACGAGCGCCAGCCCTACCAGGAAAACAAACGGCGGGTGATGGCACAAAAAAGCCGGCCCGTTTCCGGGCCGGCGATGAAACTGAATCTGGCTCGCCTCGTTAGTTGCGCCCGACCTTGCCGGGCTTCTTCGTCTTGCTCTCGACGAACTCGCGGATGATGGCCATGCGCTGGCGGGCGCGCTCTTCCTGCTCGATCTCGTCAACCGAGCGAACGGATTCGTGCTTTGCCATCGCCTTGCGCATTTTCGTCAACGCGAGGTACTCGAGCTGCCGGATGCGCTCACGGGTGACGTGGAATTTCTTGCCGACTTCCTCGAGCGTCAGCTCATCGCGCCCTTCGAGGCCGAAACGCAGCTTGATGATTTCCGCTTCGCGCTTGTCGAGCGAGTCGATCATGGCGTGCAGGTCGGCGTTGAGGTTTTTCTCCCGGAGGCCCTCGAACGGGCTGACCGCGTTGTCGTCCCCGACGATCTCGCCGAACGTCGCCGAGTCGCCGTCCTCGCCGATGGGAGCATCGAGTGAAGCCGGGCGGACGCTCACCGACTTCAAATGAGCGACCTTGGACGTGGGAATCTGCAACTCCGCGGCCAACTCTTCGTCGGACGGCTCGCGGCCGAGCTGTTCGGTCAGCATCATCGCGGTGCGGCGCATCTTGGAGATCTTGTCGACCAAGTGGACCGGGAGGCGGATGGTTTTGCTCTGGTTGGCGAGAGCACGCTTGATCGATTGCTTGATCCACCAGGCGGCATAAGTGGAAAGCTTGCCGCCCTTGCGCGGGTCAAAGCGTTCCACCGCCTTGATCAGGCCGATGTTGCCTTCGCTGATGAGGTCGAGGAGCGGGAGGCCGAAATCCTTGTAGTCCATCGCGATTTTCACGACGAGACGCAGGTTGGCAGAAATCATGTGATCGCGCGCGGCCTTGTCGCCGCGACGGATGCGCCGGGCGAGCTGGACTTCCTGCTCGATGGTGAGGAGGGCGGTCTTGCCGATCTCCTGCAGATAAAGCTGCAGGTTGCTGCGTTCGCCATGGGCGATTTGCTCGGCGGGGGGATTCTCGTGTTTTTCGAGAAAGGAAGGCGGAGAATCGAGCGGCGCGGCGGTCAATGTGGCGGTCGACGACTCAGCAGCGGCGTTATCGTCAGAACGGGTCGATTTGGCTTTGGCAGGCATGAGGGAAACCTTGTTGGTTTTAGAGGGAGCAGGGCCGTACTTGTTCCCAGCTGGAGCGGATTTCATTCCATCTTGGTACGGGCCATCTCCCGGGCTGGTTGCTGTATTCGCCCCATTGTAGCGCGCAATTGTGACACATTTTCGGCATCTGGGATGACGCGTCGGCACACGTGAAGTTCCGCGGGCGAAACAACTGGTGCTTGAAGCGCGGCAAACCTAGGGAAAATCCCGATCAAATTGCGCGCGATCGGCAGTTGCAAACAGCTGCTCTATCAAGTGGATCTACGGTGACTTATGACTAAAATAGACTTGCGAAATTCGAGGGTCAAAAACGGGCCAAAGTTCTACCAAAAATTCTACCTCGGCGCTCCATATCCACTGAAGTTCTACGGTGGTCACTCATGACTTCAAGGATGGAGGTCCTGCGCTAACTCGGCGGCTGCTTGGGCTGGCGTGAGCACGCGCGCGCCCTGCAAGATTTCGGACGGATAGTCCGCGAGGTTTCCCGTCACGATGGTCTGGTCGGTCGTAGCGAGGGCAGCCTCGATGCAAACGATGTCGTCGGCGTCAGGACCGGCGACGGCAAGCGGGCTGGGCGTCACTATCATCTGGCTATGCAAACCGGTTAGGAAGACACTGATTTCCCCCCTTTTCAGTTTTAGGCGTGGCCGGTGCAACACGTCCCGGTATTCAGCCAGAATGCGGGCGTCGTATACGAGCTTCACGCGACCATCGAGAACCGCGTCCAGCACGCGCGCGGACGGCCCGTGCGGGTTCAGCAAACCGGACACGACAACGTTTGTGTCGATTACCCACCGTTTCATTTTTGACGGCGCCGAGCGGTGCGCACGGCTGCAACCTCGGCGTCGATCTCTTTCATCGTGATGTTATCCATCCCATTCACGACGGAATCGGCCCGGATCGCTTCGACTGCCTGCGTCAACGCCACGCGGTCGAGCATTTCCAAATCGCGGGCAAACGTTTCCTCCGACGTAGGAATCATGATCGCCTTCGGCTTGCCGTTGGCAGTGACCAAAACGCGCCCGGCACGGCTTACCGCAGCCAATGCGCGGCCTGGGTGAGCGGAGAATTCACGGGACGCGAGCCACTTGGTTTTCATGCCCGCAAGTGTCGTGCAGATGTCGTGCATGTCAAGAAACCGACTGGCCCAGCGCCGCACCTGTTCACATGCCCGCATGCTCACGCTGGAATGGCGCGACGGCAAACGCCGGGTGCTCCCGTGGTCACGGCTAATCGACGCAACACTTGAGGACGGCGACCTCTTGCTGTCGTTCGCCGGGCGCGAAGTCATCCTTCACGGACTCAATCTCGGCGATCTGTTGGAAACCGTCGTGCAATGTCGTCTCGAAAAAGTGTGGGAACTGCCCGCCGATTATCGTCCGCCCACACATCTGAAGCGCCCCTGCGCCAGCAAAATCGAAGTTCGTGAATCGGATTTCTGATCGCTGCCGCGATTGCTGTCGACCGCCATAACGCACGCCACACTCGGCACATCATCTGTTTTTCAACACGTATTCCGTGCCGTCCGCGTTGATCGAATATCCCGAGGGATCATCTAGCGAATCTCCTGGCCAACGAATGTAGCATAGTTCCCACAATCGCGTCACATGTAACTGAACTTCGGCGTCCGTGATCTTGAGCTTTTCCTTAATTCGCTCATCCGTCACCTCTCCGGGTTCGTCGAATATCCAACACAAAATCGCAAACGCCTCTGGACTTAGTTTCTTTGGCTCCTGCACATTCCGCCGCGGCCGTGACGCCGCGGTTAGCTCGAGATTCGCTTTTTGCAACCGCAGGCATCGAGCAGCCAACCACAGCGAAATCAATATCAACGCCACCACCATAAGCAGCGCGATCCTCATTTGTGAGGTTTTAGGGATAAGTGTCGCCAACATCGTTCCTGCTAGGCCAAGCGCCCACAGACTGATTTTGCGGGCGAGCCATCCTATCCCTCGCTCCAGACTCGCCAATTGATCCGAGGTTAGGTCCATGCTTTTACTGAGAAGCGGAGCGGTTGCGAAAAACAGGAATCGAGAATAGGAAAACTATCCCAGCGACTAGACCGAGAAGCTGCCAAGCTTCGCGGTTGTGTCACGGGTCAGTTCAAAACCAGCCACTTCGGGTCGAATCAAAACCAGCCACTTTGAGGCGGGGTGTTTCAAGGGTTTACGGGAGTGGTGTGCAA
>JBKJRG010000743.1:0-3661 GCA_046594805.1 Opitutaceae bacterium
TCGCATCCGGTGAGCCGGAAGTGAAGTCAGAGTCGATCCATTGACCGACGGCGCCGAGGGTGCGACGCAGGAGGGTGGGTGGTTTGGCGGAGGCAGGTGACGACATGATCAATAGGAGCGGCAAGACAACGCGGTCCGGCTCTGGGCTGCAAGCTGGCAGTGCAGGAATATCCCCCAGCTTTTTCCAGGGGTTACGTCTCGGTGCCAGCGTTGGATGCGGCTTGCGCGCAGCGGCACAGCACCTGCTTTGGTGCCCCTGCTTTCGCGGCGCGTTGGGTTCTGGCCGCGCGAGGATGTTCTTTGAATGTGCGGCGTGCCCGAGATCGCTCGGGTGCCCGCAGATATGATTTTCGTCAGGGTGTGGACGAGCTCCGCCCCGACGGCTTGGAAGTTACCTTGGAATATATCTTTGGCGGCGGGACACTCCGGTGCTGCGCCGTCGATGCCGCCCGAGTTGTGCAAGTGCCTTCAAATGCACTGGCGCGACGGAGGTGTTAAACCGAAAGAGAAATCCAAACTCTCCGCCTTATCCGCGGAGTTTATCATCATGAAAGCAGTCAGCAAACTCGTCAGCCTGTTCAGTGTGGGCGCACTTTCGACCGCCATCGCTTCCGCGATGTCGCCGGAACAAGCCTACATCGAGTCGTGCCGCAAGTCCCCGGATATCCCGGTCCCAATCGCTGTGGTCAGTCCCAGCGTGGGGTCGGATTACGCGGGCTCCGTGGTTCAACTCGAGTTCGTCGTGGACACGACGGGAAAGCCGGTCGACCTCAGCGTGAAATCCACTCCGGATGATCGCCTGGCGGCCGCCGTCATGGACGCGGTGAAACAGTGGCGGTTCAAGCCAGCGGAGCGCGATGGTATTCCGGTGGAGGCGAAAGTCGCCCTCCCCGTGAAGATCGTCGACGATGCGCTGGCCGCCAGCCGTTACGTCGCTAACTAAGAAAACAACCAGGGGCGCTCCTTCGCGGGGGCGCCCCTGCTTCGTTTAACCCCAAAGACTTTCTGCCCGTGTAACCCGCGCTCCCGGGTGGGCGCGGAGTCTCCGCCGCTCCTTGCTAGCGGGTATCGCCGCCTCCCGGCGACGAGGAGTCGGTCGCCACGAGGGCGGTCAATAAGAGCAGGACAATCACTACGGAAAGCATGGCGGAAGAGCTGGATGAGACGGAGCGCAGGAAACGAGCTATGGTAGAGTCTTCCCGACAAAAGGGAATACGGTGTCTCCCGAATAAAAGTTACAAAGCCTTGGGGTGGGGCCGCGGCGCCTCCGCCGGGGTGGGCAGTCGAAACGCGGCGAGGGCGCCGCAGCCCCATTTCAAACCCGCATTGTTACCTGACGGCTTTCCGCAGGGTCACGTCGCCGTTCATGGTGGAGACGTTGATCTCGGTGCCGCCGCCGTTGAGGGTGCCGGTGACAAGCTTGCCGCCGGAAGGCGTGACGGAAGGAAACTTCGGGGGCTTGGGCGGCACGGGCGGAGTCGGTGCGGCAACCTCACCCGAACGCGCGGCGTCGGCCCGCGCGGCTTCGGCGACGCCCTCGCGGGCGGCTTGCGCCGCTTCCCGCATGGCTTGGGCGGCCTCCCGCGCCGCTTCGGCGCCGGTGCGGACGGCTTCGCGGATCGCTTCCTGCGCCTCGAGCGAGAGGATGCCACCGGGCTTTCCGGCAGAGGCCCGGGACGCGGAGTGCGTCGATTTGGTCATTCGCGCGGCCGTCTCCACTTTGGTGACGAGCGCGGTTTCCTCGAAGTCGGTCAGGATGGATCCGTTCTGCGTGCGCAGGCGGAGGTTGGCTTTGGAGTCGGCCGGGAGGCGCAGCAGCACTTCGCCGTTCATCGAAGTGAACGAGAGGGGTTTTTTCTCCTGCAGCTGCGTGAACGAAGCCCGGATTTCGCCGTTCATCGCGGAGACGAGGGCGCCGCCCGAGATGGCCTCGAGGTGTACTTCGCCGTGCATGCACTCAATCTCGATGTCGCCGGCGATGTTGGCGCAACGGATGTCGCCACCGCCCCAGGAATTCGCGACCACGATGTTGGTCGAGCGCGGCACCGTGAGCGTGAAGTCGGCCCCGCTGCCGTGCCAGCCATCGGCCGAGGTATCGAGGGTCACGACATTGTCCTTCTCGGCCAGCGTGAAGCCCGAGGAGGCGGTCAGCACCCGGAGGCCGTCCTTGCGCGGGGCGCGGGCGGCTGGCGTCGCGTCGGATTTCACCGTGATGTCGGCGACATCGGCGCCGTTGATGCGGAGCGCGCCGCGGGAGAGCTGGATTTTCAGCGTGCCGGGTTTGGCCGGGTTGGAGAACTTGATGGAACTCGTGTTGTCGTCGGCGGCGAAGGCCGGCGGGCACAAGGCGCCCCCGGCCAGCAGGAGGGTGGCCAGGAGGGAGGTGGAATACGGACGAATGGATTTCATTTTCGATTGAGGGTTGAGGGTGGGCCGCGGGAATCGGACTCGCGCGCCTCGGTCGTGGTCAGGTTGTGCGGTTGTGGAAAGGGTCAGAGCTCGGTGAGCGCGCGCCGCGCGGCGCTGCGGACATTGGCGTCCGCTTGTTCGCTGGCGGAGATTTTCTCGAGCACCGGCTTCGCTTCGCGATCCTGCGCGGCCGCGAGGAAATCGATCATCGAGATCTGTACCAAAGGGTTTTCTTCGCGGCTGAGGGAGGCGACCACCGCGGTGCGCACGACCTCGTTGTCGGCATGGTCGGAAAGCCGGGCCAGCGCGCCCAGCCGGACGTTCGCGCTCGGATCGAATGCCAGGGAGCTGATCAGTTCGTTGATCACTTTTTCGTTGAGATGCCCGAGCGTCGCGGAAGCGAACACGCCCCGGAGCCGATCGTTGGCGGGGCGCTGGTTCTGCTGGAGGAGATTGGCGCCGACGAACTGGCTCATCTTGGTGAGGCGATCCTCGAGTTGCTGGACCTTGGCGTTGAGCGTCACGTTTTGGGCGGGCTCGGTGGCCGCGGGTTGGCCGCGCTGGCCGGCCAGGTAGCCGACGGCCACGAGTGCGGCGGCCGCCAGGGGCGACACGATCCAGCGCCAGAGCGAGGCACGACGGGCGCGGTCCTGGCGGGCGGTGGCGGTGCGCACGCTGGTGGCGGAGTGTTTCTCCTCCTCGAGCATGGCATAGAAATTTTGCCGCAGGCGGGCGGGAGGCGTGGGCGGAGGCATGGCATCGAGGGCGGCCAGGGTCTGGTTGAGGGCGGAGAATTCGCGCTGGCAGTCTGGGCAGTGGGCGAGATGGGCGCGCGCTTCCGGCGACGCGGCCGCCTCGCCGCGGGGATCAAGTAACGCGGAAAACGTTTCGCGGGCACTTTGGCAGTTCATGGCGGGAAAGGGGTCGAGGGAGAGGGTCGGGGAGTGGGGCGTGAGATGCGTCGCTCAGGTGGCGGGCCCTTTTTGCAGCCGAAGATAGACTTCCCGCAGTTCACGCAGCGCGCGGTGGGCGCGGACTTTGGCGGCGCCGACGGAACATTCGAGGATCCCGGAGATTTCCGCGAAGGAGAGCTCCTGGAACCGCGAGAGCAGCAGGACCTCGCGGTCGTCGCGATCGAGGCGCGCGAGCGCGACATGGAGCAGCGCGTGATCGACGCGGGTCGAGGCGTGCTGCGCAGCGTGCGGGCGGTCGTCGGCGTGTTCCTGGAGGCTGGCCGGATCCGTGGCGGGCG
>JBKJRG010000819.1:0-5590 GCA_046594805.1 Opitutaceae bacterium
GCCGGTGTGGCCGACCAGCGCGATGGTCTGGCCGGGCTCGGCGGTGAACGTGATGTCGTGCAACACGAGGCGCGCGGGATCGTAACCGAACGCCACGTTCTTGAAATCGACGCGTATGCCGATCCCCGGGTTTTGAGTTTTGGGTTTTGGGTTTCGGGTTGGAAGCACTTCAGAACCCAAAACTCCAAACCCAAAACTCAAAACCGCGCCGACACCTTCGCGGCGCGGATCGGGCAGGGGCTGCGCGTCCGGCGCGTCTTCCCAGTCCGGCGGGGAGTCGATCAATTTGAAAACCCGCTCGGCTCCGGCCATCGCGATCAGCGCCTGGTTGTACTGGTTGCCGATGATCGCGATCGGCGCGAAGAACTGGTTCGCGAGCAGGAAGAAGGTGATGAGCTCGCCGATCCCCATCTGGCCGTTGAATACCCGCCAGCCGCCGAACATCAGGAGAATCGCGACGAAGAACTGGCTGTTCAGCTCGATGATCGGCGTCAGGATCGCCGAGGTGCGCGCGAGCGCGATGCTGTAGCGCGAGTGATCCGCGAGCAGGTGGCGGAAAAGCCCCGCGTTGGTCTCCTGCCGCACGAAGCCCTGTGTCACGCGGATGCCGTTGACGGATTCGGCCAGCGTGGCGGTGATCCGGCTGAAGCTGTCGCTCGCCGCCCGGGAGTAATGGCTGAGCTTCACCCGGAAATGCCGGTTGATTATCCACAGGATCGGCGCGAGGCCGAGGACGACGAGGAAGAGCGCCCAATCCGACCAGGCCATGACGAGGGCGGAAAAAAGCATCTGGCCGGTCTGGATCGCGCTGACGAAAAGCACGTCCTGGATGCCCACGCGCAGCGCTTCCACGTCGCTGGTCAGCCGGCCGATGATGCGCCCCAGCTTCACGCGGTGGAAGAAACTCATCGGCTGGCGCTGGACCTTGGCGAAGATTTCCGCGCGGAGCCCGTTGACCACCGTCTCGCCGATTTCGAGCGCGTAACGCTGTCGGAAATGAAAGAGCCCGTCGGTGGAGAGCGCGAGGACCGCGTAACCGAACACCCCTGTCCAAAGGGCCGCGGCGTCCCCGTGCGAAATGGGCCCCTTGATGATCAGGGTCGCCAGCCAGACGAGGGCGGGCAGCTGCGCCGCGCGAATGACGGTCAGCACGCTCAGCGCGGTGAGTTTTTTCCTAACCGGTGCCGCGTAGACGAACATCCGCCGGATGAGCGACCACTCGAGCGGTTTCTGGATCTCCTCTTCTTCGTCCTCATCGCGGATGCGCCGGACAAGCCCGAGATCCTGGACCTCAAAGAGGGCGGAGGACATTTTTTTCATGCCGCGCCCTCCGTCAGCTTCAGCTCCCGCAAATCGCGGTCATCGACCAGTTGCAGGCGGGCGACGTGCAGGTAGGGGCCCTTTTCGCGCATCAGCTGCTCGTGCGTTCCGCGTTGGACGATCCGGCCCTGCTCCATCACGAGGATGAAATCCGCGCGGCGCAGCGTGCTGAGCCGGTGCGCGACGATGAAGGTCGTGCGGCCCGCCATGGCGCGATCCAGCGCCTCGAAAATCTCGTGCTCGGTCTCGCTGTCAATGGCCGCGGTCGGATCGTCGAGCAGGAGGATGGCGGGCTCGAGCAGCACCGCGCGGGCGATGGCCAGCCGCTGGCGCTGGCCCCCGGAGAGACTGTTGCCGCTTTCGCCGAGGACCGTCTGGTAGCCCTGGGGCAGTTGCAGGATGAAATCGTGCGCGGCCGCAATCCGGGCGGCTTGCTCGATCTGGGCCGGCGTTGCGTTCGGGTGCCCGAAGGCGATGTTGGCGGCGACGGTGTTGGAGAAAAGAAAGCTCTCCTGGAACACCAGCCCGATATTCCGGCGCAAATCGTCGAGGTCGAGCTGGCGCACGTCGATGCCATCGATCAGCACACGGCCGGCCGTCGGGTCGAAGAAGCGCGGAATCAGGCTCATCAGGACGCTCTTGCCGGCCCCGGTCGCGCCAAGGATCGCGACGCATTCGCCCGGCCGCACGGTCAGGTCGATGTCGCGCACGATCGCATCGGCCCCGTCGTAGGTGAACGACACGTGCTCGAACACCACCCCACCCGTCAGCCTGGCCCGCCGCAACGCGCCGGCCGGGCTCCGCACTTCGATCGGCGCATCGAGGATTTCGAAGACCCGGCGCGCGCCGATCAGCGATTGCTGCGCCGAGTTGACGATGGTGGCGACGTTGTTGACCTGTCCCGAAAATTGCTCGAGCAGGCCGGCAAAGACCACCAGTCCCGCGCCCAGCGGGAGGCGATCGTGCATGACCAGCCACCCGCCATAGCCGAGCAGCACCATCATGTTGATCCGCGTCAGGAAACCGATCGCCGGCGAAAAAAGGCTCACCCGCCAGAAGATGATGTGCTGCTGCGTTAGCACCGCATTGTTCGCCGCCTCGAAGCGCGCCCGATCCTCGGCCTCGCGGCCGAACGCCTTGGTCACCGCGATGCCCTGGATGCTCTCGACGAACGTCTGGATCATCCTTTCCACCAGCGTCCGGTTCTGGGCATATTCCGGCTGGGTGCGCCGCGTGTGCCAGGCCGAGAGCACCCAGAGCAGCGGGGTCGTGGCCAGGCAGGCCAGCGTAAGGGGCGGGCTGAGGTTCGCCATGTAGACGACGTACACCGTAAGCGAGATCACCATGATGACGCTTTGGATGAGCACCTGATCCACGAACATCCGCACGCTCTGGGCATCGCTCGTCACCCGCGTGATGATGGAGCTGGTGGTGTTCGCGTCGAAGAAGCGGAAGCTCAACCGCTGGAGCTTGTCGTAGACCTCCCCGCGGAGGTCGACGACCAGCCGCTGCTGGACGAGCCGGTTGACAGAGATGGCGTACGTGTAATTGAGATACGCCCGACCCAGCGCGAGCACGAGAATGCCGCCGGCGAGCAGGCCCAGCACGTGCCAGTAGGGCCAGTCGGCCGGGAAGGCGAGGGACAGCGGCGCGTTCCGCGCTGCGCCGGCCGCCGGATCGGTGACGGCCGCGCCGGCCACCGCGGGCCCCTGGCTGATCTTGTGCCGGATGTAATCGATGCCCACCCCCGTGAGGCTCAGCCCGCCGATGCCCATGGTCAGCAGCAGGAGCTGGATCGTCAGGACCTGGAGGCATTGCAGGCGATAGCGCCAGGCGAGCGCGAACAGCCGGCGAACCAGCGCCCAGTTGTCGGGCGCGGCGGCGGGCGGCATGGGCGGCGCTTCGGGCATCAGAGGCGGAAGCTACCCGGCCCGCCGGGCGGCGCACGAAATATTTTTCCGGCGGCGCGGGAACCTCGGGAGGATTGATTCCCGGGACCGCGGCGCCGAAGTCGCGGCTTGGCCTGCTTATTTCACACGGAGGAAGAAAAACCGCGGGTCACAGGGGCCTAACGGGCATAACCACAAACAAACTTCCAACCCAATTCATCTAACAGAAGGCAACGAAGGAAACAAAGGGGGCAGAGACTCAAGCTCTTCGTTACCTTCGTTACCTTCTGTTAATTCGAGGCTGAAGCTGGGCTAGCGCTGGCGAACCTCGTTGGGGCGCCCGCCCGGGTTGCCCTGCGGCATCTGCGGCTGGAATGGCAGCGTCCGGCGTTGCGGCTCACCCGGCATCTGGCCCGGGGCCGGGACGTTGACCTGCGGCGAGCCCCCTTGATTGACCTGCTGCTGCGCCTGCTCGCGCAACGCGCGGCGCCGCGACACTTCCGCTGCGACGGCCTCCAGGCGTCGCTGCTCTTCTGCCGGGGTAGGATTGACCACCACGGATTGAGTCACGGCCGGCATGACATTGGGCGGAGGCTGCTGCTGCGGCATCTGCGGCTGAGGCATGGCCGCCGCATTGCCGGAGGAAACGATTTTACCCTTCCGCTCCTCGAGCGTGATCGTGCGGCCCTGATACTCGATCGTCAGCATATCGTTGCTGGCATCGAACTGCTTCACGAGGACATCGAGATTGCCATCGCGCTCGTTGAGCTTGAGGAACGCGCGAGCCTTGCGCGCCGGATCGTAGATCACGTACTGCGTGCCTTCCCTGGTCACCATGTAACCGCGGTATTCGAGCGGGGCACCTTGCGTGGGTCCGGGCCCGCTCGCCTGCGGGCCCATGAAGGGGGAGTTCGAAGCGAGCTGCGCCCGAACCGTCGCCAGCGCCGGACCGCCCGCCAGAACGGCGCCGGCCAGCCAGCGGAGCAGGAGGGAGGGGAGCAACATGACGCGGAAGATTCATAGGACGCCGGCGGGAGGCGTCAAGTGACGCAGCACCCGCGGGGGAGATCGGAAATCGCCCCAAAACTCAGGGCGCCTCGTAAATCGGGACGAGGGCAACTCCGGTGCCCGCGCGCGCCCGGTGGTCATGTTCCGGGCGTCTCAGGTCGACTCACGGCACGTCGTAGACCTCCACGATCGCAAGGCCGGAGGTGCCGCTCACGCCGGTGACGACGACGCTGTAATCGCCGGGCGTCAGTTCGACGAGCAACGCGGCGTCCAGCGACGACGGCGGCAGATTGAAGGCGCCCACGGCCGTGAATGCAGCCGTCAAAGCCGCGGTGCCACCCCAGTTGTCGTTGCCGCCCAAGTTTGTCTGGTTTCGTCCGAAGAGCACGAGCTGCGGATTGGCCACCACGCCGGTCAGGCCGAACGCGGTGTTAAGTGTCGGGCCGATGGCGCGAATCAAGATTTTCTTCGGCGTCGGACCCGCGATCACGAAGCCGGCAGTCAGGCTGGTGCCTATGTTTTTCAAGACCGATACGTTGATCAGCCTCGGCACGTCGGCGGAGAAAAGTGCGGCGGGGGTCGTGTCGTAAATCTCTGCAATCACCAAACCCGAGGGCGCGCCACCGAAGGCAGAGCCCACGACGACCGAATTGTCGCGCCCGGTGATGTCGGCCACTATCGCCGCGTCGAGCGACGGCGGCGTGGAATTGATAAACGGAAAAGCGCCGACCGCCGCCATCGCGGTTACGACCGAAGCCGTCCCGCCCCAATCGTCGTTCTGGCTGATCCGCGTCGTGCCAGTGAAGAGCTCGAGCGTCGGATCGCCCAGGGTGCCGGGCGCACCCAAGGCCCCGAGCGACGGGCCAGCCGCGCGGATGACGAGCCGTTTGGCGCTCGAGGGACCGGAGCCGACGACAACAAAGCCCATGCGAAACGTATCCGTGCGCGACGCGAGCGACGTGAGGATGGAAAGGTTGCTGATGCGGCTGATTTCCGCGCCAGCGCTAATCGCAATATTGAGGCGGGCGCCAAACGTCGTGCGTGAGCCCGTGGCATCAGTGACGACGACATCGTACCTGCCCGCGTTCGCCGCTGTGGCACTGGCAACGGTGTACGAGCTGCCGGTGGCGCCCGGAAGGGCGACGCCGTCCTTGCGCCATTGGTAAGTGAGGATGCCCGAGCCCGTGGCCGCGACACTCAAGGTCGCGGGCGCGCCCGCCGCAACGGTCTGGTCGGCCGGCGGCGTCGTGATGTATAGGTTCGGTCCGGTCAGCGCGAAGCTCGCCGCATTCGTCGCGGCGACCGCATAGCTGCGGGGCATGTTCGTCGGCGTCGTGAGCTTTCCGGACGTGGCGCTGCCAAACGCGACCACG
>JBKJRG010000036.1:0-6037 GCA_046594805.1 Opitutaceae bacterium
GGGGAAGGAGCGCTGGAGCTTGTCGTCCAGTTTCTTGTAGTCCGTCTGGAGCTTCTCCAGCTTTGCCTTCGACGGGGAATCCTGCAGTTCACGCCACTGTTCATCCACCTGCTGGTCGATGGCACGGACATCCTTCACCAGCTTGCGAAGCGCCTTCAGGTGCTCGTCGCGGGTCTCGATCTTCTTGTCAACGATGACGCGGTCGAAGCGCTCCTTGGGAGGTTCGGAGATGAGTTTCTCGGCAAGGGCGATGTGCTCCTTTCCTGAGAATCCGAAGCTGTAGATGATCCGTTTGACCTCGTTCTCGTTATCTTCGATGCGCTTGGAGATCTCGACCTCCTGCTCGCGCGTCAGCAGGGGCACCTGGCCCATCTGCTTGAGGTACATCCGGACCGGATCGTCCAGGATGTCATTCTGCGACGAGCGGGATTCCTCCTCCTCCGCCTCTTCCTGCCGCTGCTTGTAGTCCTCGACTTGATCCGGCTCGAGGATCTCGATCTCGAGATTCTGCAGGATGGAGAGGACGTTATCGATTTCCTCCTGGTTCTCGACCGACTCGGGCAGCGCTTCGTTGATGTCGTCGAACGTCAGGTAACCCTGTTCCTTGGAGAGCCGGATTAGCTGGCGAATCTTCTCGTTAATCCCGCCGGCGGGAAGTTCCGCACCTGGGGTTGCGCCCTCCGCGCCCGCGACGGGGGTTTTTGGGAGGACGGCCTCCACAGCTTCGGAATGGCCGGATTCTCCGGCAGCGGACTTGGGTTTACGCGACATTGTTAGGTGAGAGAGGCGACGGAGCGAATCCCGAACGAGGAACGCGTCAAACCGCCACCGCTAAAACAAGCGGCTGGCGGAGCTGACGATGCAGTTCAGAACGTTCTTTCAAGAGAGAAATTGGGTCAGACTCACTGTCCGCACGAGGGTTGGCCAAAGCAAGTTCTATTTGCCTTAAACGCGGCTCCAGCGAACGCGTGCGAAGCTGCCGAAGCCCTTCCTGCGCAACCTTCACCGGATCGTCGATCAACGGCGTCTCGAATAGAAGCGTGGCGACCAGGGCGCGTTCTGCCGCGGTTTCCAACAACGCGTCCAAGTGATCGCGGCCGGGCCACGCATCGTGTTCGAGTTCGCCGAGGAACCGATTGAGCAGGACACCCGCGGGATGACTCACGTCGATCCAGTCATGGGGCAGCGCGTGGCTCAGCGGTTTGCCGAGCGTTTCGAAGTGGAGCAGCAGCATGAGCAGGTCTCGTTCGAGAGTAATGGTACCAAATGCCAACATCGCACCAGGCTGGTTGGACTGTATAACGGTGATATTGGGCGCGATTCCCTCGAATGCCTTTGTGTCGCCGCTCAACGCCTTGATGTCGATGCGGAGAAGAGCTGCGGCTTCTTGGTAGTATGCCATGCGGGTTACTTGCGACGGCGTCTGATTAACAATGGCCTGAATTTGCCGTACCGCTTCATGTTTTTGAGTCGGGGAAGCCGACGTCGCATTCGGAAGTATTCTCGAACAAAAATACTCTAGCCCACTCACTGAGTTTTTTTGCAGATTCGCATAGATTTCGAGGGCTCGAGTGGCGTCTTGAAAAAGAATGTCTGGATCGACCTTTCCTTCCCCAAGGCTTCTCAGAAATCGCACGTCGATTTCAGCTTTAATCGCTAACGATACGAGCCGCTCCGCAGCTTTTTGGCCGGCCGTATCACTGTCGAAAAAGCAATCTACTCGGGGGTGGTAGCGGCGAAGCAAAGCCAGTTGACTCTCGGTGATCGACGTCCCCTGTGGCGCGATCGCGGTTTTCAGGCCGACGCTCCAGCAACGCAGGGCGTCGAGCTGGCCCTCGACCAGCACGAAGGGTTTGCCTTCGCCGACCGACGTGCGCGCGCGATCCAGGTTAAAGAGCAGGTTGCCCTTGGTGAAGATCGGCGTCTCCGGCGAATTGACGTACTTCGCCTCGCGGGCGGGATCGTCGGCGGGGGTGAGTTCGCTCTGCCGGGCGGTGAACGCCACCACGCGTCCCTGGTGATCCCGGATCGGAATCATCAGCCGGCCGCGGAAACGCGGGCGCAGCGCGCCGAGCGTGATGGTCGCGTCATCGTAGATGAAAAAAAGCCCGCAACGCCGCAGCGCCTCTTCCGAGAATTTTTTCCGGAGCAGGAGCGCGCCGAGCCCGCTGCCTTGGGCATCGACCGCGCCGATCTTGAATTCGTCGGCGAGCTCCATGGCGAACCGCCGCTGTTCGACCCAGTATTTCTGGAAGAACTCGCCGGTGGCATCCCTGGCCTTGAACGCCTGGAAATAATGCTCCGCCGCCGCGTCGTGCAGGTCGAAAATCTCCTGCCGCAGGGAACGCTCCTCGCGGCTCGGGCCCCCGGAACCTTCCTCGTATTCGATGACGATGTTGAACCGCTGTCCGAGCGCCTCGACCGCCTCGCTGAAACCGAGCTGCTCGGTTTCGCGGACAAACGTGATGGCGTCGCCGGCCTTCCCGCAACCGAAGCATTTGTAGAAGCCCTTGTCGGGATCCACGTGGAAGGAGGGGGTTTTCTCATTGTGGAAGGGACAAAGCCCTTTCAGTCGCGCCCCGCCGGCCTTGCGCAGCGTGACGACCCGGGCGATGACATCGGCCACGTTCACGCGCATCTTCAGATCGCGAACACAGGTGGGCTTGATGACGGGCATGGGTACAGCCGGAGCGGCCGAACACCCCTCCGGGAACGGGCGCAGCGCCCGCGGCGCAGAATGCACTTTCAACTGGCGCACCCGGCTGTCAAGTTCCCCCCTTGTCGGGTTCGCAGCCGTCGAAGTTTCCCGTGCTTCTGAGGAAACTTCACGCGGTTGCAGGCGACAAACCCTCTTCATGCGCTTGTTTACCCTCCTCCTGTCTGCGGCGCTCGGTTGCGCCTCCCTGTGCGCCGCGGAACGGCAGCCAACCCCCAAGCCGAAGACGGCGCCCGCAGCTCCGGTTTTCGCCGCCCAGTTGCCCAAGCTCGATGATGCGACCTATGAGCGGCAGGTGGAAACCCTGATTGCGTACTTCGAGCAGACCAGCGGCCGAACGTTGGCGCCCGGCCCCAAAAAAAAGGTGGGCGTGAAAATCTACACCGACTCCGGCCCGGGCCTGGCCACGCCGGTGCCCTTGGTGAAGGGCGTCATCGCTGCCCTGAAGCGTCGCGGATTTCAGCATGAGGACATTTTCCTCGTGGGCTTGAATGCGCTGCGGCTGCGGATGACGGGATACCTGCCGTCGCTCGTTTCAGGCCAGACGCCTTTCGCCGGCAACCCGGTGTACGTCCTCGAGTCCGGGCGTTATTACGACCCGGTCTGGTTCTACGATTCGCCGTTGCCCCAGCGCTTCGACCCCATCTTTGCCGAAAAGCAGACGGAAGGCGTGCCCAACAACACCACCAAGGATGAAGACCGGAAGAGTTTCCTGGCGACGCCCCTGTTCCTCGATGCCGACTTCTGGATCAACCTCCCGGTCTACACCGATCACCCGACCTTGGGGATCAACGGTGCGCTGGTGAACGCCACGCTCTGGAACGCCTCGAACACGGCGCGGTTTTTCCGCTCGCCGGCCAATGCGCCCGCGGCCGTCGCCGAAATGAGCGCCATCCCCGAATTGCAGCAAACCTGGATGTTCACGCTCACCAGCCTGGAGCATTTTCAGTTCATCGGCGGGCCGTTTTTCAATTCGCTCTACACCGTCGGCGAACCCGTGCTGTGGTTGAGCACCGACCCGGTGATGTTGGATGCGCTCATGCGGGACAAGATGAACGTCCTGCGGAAAAAGCAGGGCTTCGTCCCGGTCAATGAAGAGATCCGCACGCTGGAATTCGCCGAGACGCTGGGCGTCGGTTCCACCAAGACAAAGCTGGCGAAGATCGTGCAGGTGGAGTGAATGGCTCCGGCTGCCCGCCGGAGATTTCTGGACCGCGGCCCGCAACTTCCCTCTTGCGACCCGCCGCGGGCTGCACCCAATTGGCTCTTCGACCGAAATGACTTCCGCGGCGTACCTTCCCTTTCTGATCCAGGCCGTCCTAGCGGCGGGCATCACGGCCGTCATCATTGGGGCCAGTCATCTGCTCGGCCAGCGCGCCCGGCACACGAAGATCAAGGATTCGGCCTACGAGTGCGGCGTCGCGGCCGAAGGGGTGATCCACACGCGGTTCTCGGTGAAGTTTTATCTCACCGCCCTGCTCTTCATGTTGTTCGACCTGGAGATCGTGATCCTCGTGCCCTGGACTTTCATCTACCGGGAATTCCTCGCGAACGGCATCCCCATCCTCGGTCCCATCCTGTTCTTCATCGGCGTCCTCGTGCTCGGCCTGGTCTATGAAATCAAGAAGGGCGCGCTCCAGTGGGAGAAATAGCGGGAGCAAACGGCAAAAAGTTGAAACAGCAGAAAGAAGAAATGCGGGCCAACGGCAAAAAAGAAACGCAGCAAAAAATAAGAAACTCGAGCGCGCCGCCCACCCATTCCGTGTTTCTTCTTTCTGCCGATTCTTCTTTCTGCCGTTTCCTGGGCCGCTAGCTCATGCGCCTCGATCGCATCATCGCCCGCAGCCGGATTGTCGACCTGCGCTCGCTCGATCTGGAGGGCGCGCTGAAGGAACTGCTCGACGTCTGCGTCAAGAATTTCTCCGACCTCAAGCCGGAGTCGCTGCTCAAGGGCCTGCTCGCCCGCGAGAGCACGATGACCACCTACCTCGGTTTCGGCGTGGCCCTGCCGCATGTGCGGGTAAAGATGAGCCGCCGCTACATCCTCGCCATCGGTCGCAGCCGGGTGGGGATCCGGCATGACGGGGCGCTGCAGGATGAACGAGTCCATCTGATCGTGATGCTGATCGCGGGCGAGAACGCGCGCGATTATCTCCAGGTCCTGGCCTCCATTGCCCAGCAGGTGAAGGACCAGCAACTGGTCGACAACCTGGTCAACTCGCCCGATCTCGACGCGCTCTACGAGCGGATGATCGGCGGATTCAGCGGGCTGCGCGCGGCCGAGGCGCAGCAGAATCGGGTCAACCGGCTGATGTTTCGCGAGGCGGAACGCGTGGCGCAGGGCGCGGATTGCGGCGCCATCGTGGTGTTTGGCGACACTTTCATCGGCGGCATCCAGCCGGGCACGCTGCGCACCAAGTTGAAGACCATCCTGGTCACGCGCACGGCGCACGAGCCGAGCGAAGACGAAAAGGAATTCACCGAGACGATCCAGGTGCGATCGTTTTCCAACCAGCGGCTGGCGCAATTGCGCAGCGCGATGCTGGTCGCGCTCACGCGTGGGGTGGTGAAGTTCAGCGACCGGATCTGCTGCCTGGGCGGCATCACGGCGAGCAACCAGTTCGACACGCTCGTGGTGGTGGATATCGAGCGGGAGTTCCAGACGCTGCTGACCGGCTCGACGGCGGATCTGCTGCCGGAAGACGTGAAGCCCGAGGTGCTCGAGCGGGTGATCGCCGTCGCCACCGAGCTCGCGGTCGAAGGCCGCGAAGGCCGGCCGGTGGGCTGCCTCTTCGTGGTCGGCGACACGGACAAGGTCGAGACGCTGACCAAGCCGCTCGTGCTAAATCCATTTTACGGGTACAAGGAAGAGGACCGGAATATCCTGAATCCCTTCATGGACGAGACGGTGAAGGAATTCTCCTCCATCGATGGCGCGTTCGTGATCCGGGGAGATGGCGTGGTCAAATCGGCCGGAAGCTTGATCCAAGCGACGGACAGCACGCATGCACTGCCCAGCGGGCTGGGCAGCCGGCACGCGGCGGCAGCGGCGATCAGCGTGGCGGCGAACTGCATTTCCATCGTGGTCTCATCGAGCACCGGGCAGGTGACGCTGTTTCGTCGGGGGGTGATGCTGCCCCTGACGGAAAAGCGGCGATAAAGATTTAAGTGGCTGCGGCTTCCAGCCGCAGTTCAGCCTAACCCCATCACCGACTGCATGGTCTTTCGTTTTGGTTGTTCAAACGCCTTTACCGTAGGTCAGCGCGCTTGCGCGCGCCAAACCGCGCTCGCAAGCGAGCTGGCCTACACATACGCGGCCAA
>JBKJRG010000172.1:0-5446 GCA_046594805.1 Opitutaceae bacterium
CCGCGCCACCGCTGCCTGGCTCGTCGCGAATCGCGCGGTCAAGTTGCGCGGCAGCTATGGCACGGCGTTCCGTTCGCCCAGTTTCCTCGATCTCTACGGCCGGAGCGCGTTCTACAATGGCAACCCCGGTCTGCGACCGGAACGCGCCCGGGGCTGGGACGCAGGTCTGGATTATTACCTCGCGGGCCAGCGCGGCGTGCTGAGCGCCACCTGGTTCGACACGAGGTTGACCGACTTGATCGCGGGCACGCCGAATTTTCGCAGCGTCGAGAATATCCAACGCGCCCGCACACGCGGGGCCGAGTTATCCGCGCAATTATCGATCCCTGCAGCCGACCTGCGCGCGAGCTACACCTACCTGGAGGCGGAGAACGCCACCGCCGGCACGCGCTTGCTGCGGCGCCCGCGGCATCGGCTGTCGGCGGATGCGTGGCATGCCTTCGGCCGGGGCTTCAGTGCCGGCTTGGGCACGGTGTGGGTTGCCCAGCGGGAAGATGTCGACGCGCGCACCTTTCGCCGGGTGGACGGCGAAGACTATTCGGTCGCGCGGATTTACGCGGCCTGGCAGGCGACCCCGCGGCTGGCGGTAAAGGCCCGGCTCGAGAACGCGCTCGCGGAGCGGTACGAAGAGGTGAACGGCTACCCCGCCCTCGGCCGGGCGGTCTTCGCCGGCCTCGAGTGGACATTTTGAAGTGGGGCGGGTCTTTGCCCCGCCATCATTGTGAGGGATTGGTGGTGGCAGTCGTCCGAGGTGACATGGGCATCCTGCGCATGGGTGGGAATTTTTCCAAACTACGGGCGAAACGGGTTTTCATCCGTTTCAATCCGCGCCCCGCTCATCGGCGGTGCGCGCGATTGTCATCCATTAGATGACAACCCCGAAAACCTCCGTCTGGATAATCCGGGTGGGATTGTCATCTAATGGATGACAACCTTCGTCACGACGCCTCTGCCATGCCCGCCCCTGCGCCTGCTTTCCTTTCCTCTCCCCGCACCTATGCCGAATTGCGCTGCGGCGTGGAGTCAGTCCTCCTGACCGGCCAGCGCCGAATCGAAGAGGCGAAGGTACGCACTATTGGGAAAAGGTACGGCTGCGCTGAGTCGATTGCGTGGAAATGGATCTCCCGGAAGGCAAGGCCGCGTGCCGAAGTGAAAACCTACCGGAATTCCGGTAGTTTTCGGTGTGGCGTGTGAACGGAGCGCGGCACAAAAGAAACACGCGCTTACCCCGTTCTCGCGTCTTCCAGCGCGCTCATCGAACCGCCCTCCTGCAGTTCGATCCGGCTTACCCCGCCTCATTTTCAACCCCATGCCTTGGTTTGCTCCCGGCTGCGCACGTGACGCAGCGATTAGGACTCCGCGTTCGTTTGGCGCGCGTCGTTTCGCGAAAATTCTGCGCGCCTGGGACCGCAACTTGTCCCCGGCTGCGCTCGGAGCATTGAACTCGATCCCCTGATCTCATGAACTACTCCACCCTCATCACCGCGAGGCGTCGGCGGCACCAGCCGGCAGATGCTCCAGCAGAAGCGCCTGTTCTATCTGCTCTACCCGCAAGTCCGCCCGGAGATTCGCTCACCGGCGGTGAGCATTTCCGATCCCTACGTACTCTGATTCATCGGGCTGTCGGAGCGGCCCCACCACCTCGAAGCCGACCTCGAAAAAGCCCTGCTCGACCACCTCCAGTCCTTCCTCTTGGAGCTCGGCGCCGGTTTCTGTTTCGAGGCCCGGCAGAAGCGCATCACGGTCGGCAGCGAACACGACTATCTCGACAGCTTTTCGTTTCCCGCTACCTCGTCGCGTTGCCGAAGCCCGAAGAAATCGAGCAACTCATCGAGACCGACCGCGCTGCCTGGGAGCAGCACCACCCGAATTCAACGCCGGCCGAAGAATAGCCATGACCTCCGCCCCCATCTGCCTCCGCGTCAAAGGCCCGTTTGCCTGCTTCGCCGGGCCCGAGGGTCGCTTCCGTCTTTTCTCCTTCGATGTCTGCCCATCGCCCACCGATCCGCGTGACCCGCAAATTTTTTTCGGCCTGTCCCCGCGAATGTCCCACCCCACTCGTTAAGATCATGCGAGTAACCCCGCGCTACCACGCATGATCTACTACGCCCACACGGCTGAAGACGAAAACGGCAACCGACTCCCGGAGGCTTCGGGCAAGTGGCAACTGCTGCGCACCCATCTCGAAAACGTCGCGGAACTCGCCGCAAAATTCGCGACGCCGTTCGGCGCAGAACAGGAAGCCCACCTCGTCGGGCTGCTGCACGATCTCGGGAAGTATCAGGCCGATTTTCAGCGCTACCTCCAGCGCGGCTCTCCGCGAACTCCTCACGCGATTCACGGGGGGGCGGTGCTCAGCAAATTTGCCGACCTTTCTAACGTCATTGCCAGCCACCATTCCGGCCTGCACGACGCTGATGATACTTTTGCCGCCAACCTCAATAAGCTCGCTGCTACTTCAGAGGGCCAATCGCTTCTCCAATCGCTTCTCACCGCTTATCGTTCGGATGGCCTGCGCACACCGCCAAAACCTCCTTCGACACAATATCCCACTCACGGAGACGCCGCCGAAGACCTGCGTCTTCGTCTGCTCCTCTCGGCTGTGGCTGACGCCGACTACCTCGATACTGAGGAACACTTTCTCCGCGCCGCCGGCAAAACTCGCCCCGCCGCTGTTAGTGCATCGATCCCTGAACTGCTCGGAAAACTCGACGCATCCCTCACCAGCCTCGTCGCTCGACCCGCTTCAACGTCACTGGACCAGCTCCGCTCCCGCATAGCTGCGCGGTGTGTCGAGGCGGGCCGTGCTTCCCCGCCCGGCACCTTTTCGCTTACCGTGCCCACGGGTGGCGGCAAGACACTCGCCTCTGCCGCTTTCGCCCTCCACCACGCCGCGATGCACGGGTTTCAACGCGTCATCTACGTCATCCCCTACACGTCGATCATCGAGCAAAACGCCCGCGTCTTCGCCTCGATCTTTGGCGCGGAAAACATCCTCGAACACCATAGCCTCGCCGACTGGCAAACCGGCGACGAAACCGAAGCCGCCCCCCACAGTCCCGCCGCTCGCGCCAAACTCGCCGCCGAAAATTGGGACGCCCCTTTCATCGTCACCACCAACGTCCAATTCTTCGAGAGCCTCCACAGCCACCGTCCTTCCGCCGTCCGCAAACTACACCGCCTCTTCGGTGCTGTCGTCCTCTTCGACGAATGTCAGACCTTCCCTCCCGAGTTGCTCGATCCTTCTCTCGCCACGCTCCAGGCGCTCCAAGCCTACGGGAAGACTTCATTCGTGTTCTGCACCGCTACGCAGCCCGCCTTCGAACGCCGTGAGTTTTTCCCCGCCGGCTTTCCGACGCTCACCGAAATCATCCCGCCCGATGAAACGTGGCGGCTCCACGAACGCCCTGAATTTCGCCGCACGCGCATCCACCACGACTCCACACCCATCCCACTCGAATCTTTCGCGCAACGCATCGCCGGTTGCGACCGCTCGCTCGCCATCGTCAACACGCGCCGCACCGCTCGCGAACTCTTCGACGCCGTCCACGCCCTCAGCTCCGGCACCCACGTTTACCATCTCTCGACCTTCATGTGCCCGGCTCACCGGCAGGCCGTTTTTGACGCCATCCGCATCCGCCTTGCCGCGCCGAAGTGCCCCTGCCTCGTCATCGCTACGCAGTTGATCGAGGCCGGCGTCGATCTCGATTTCCCGAAAGTTTTCCGCGTGCTCGGTCCGCTCGACGCCATCCTCCAAGCCGCCGGTCGCTGCAACCGCGAAGGCCGTCTGACCGACAACGCCGGCCAACCCATCTTTGGCAAGGTCGAAGTGGTTACCCTCGCCGACGCCACGCTTCCGCCGGGCATCTACCAACGCGCCACTGCGCTCGCCGCCAAGTTTCTTCCCACCGGCGACGGCGGCGACATCTCCCCTGACGCGATTCGCGCTTATTTCCGCGAACTCTACCACGACACCGAACGCGACAAACACGCCATCGCCCACCTCCGCGTCCAGCGTCTTCACCGCACCATCGGCCTGAAATACCGTTGGATCGAAGAAGACCAACCGACCGAGACTGTCCTTACCGATTACAACGACGCCGCCCGCGCGTGGATCGCCGCGCTGGAATCTCAGGACTACGCACCGCCTACCCGCCAGCAACGCCGTGCTATCGCCCGTCTCTCGATCAATCTTCGCGCCTCCGACGTCCAACGTGCCGGGGGTATGCTGCGCCAACTCCACTGCGGCCTCTACGTCACTCAGCTCAGCTACGACGCCCGTTTCGGTTACGATGCGAACGGCACACTGAGCCGTGAGGTGTTTCTTCAATAAATCAAAAGGCCGCCCCATTTCTCGGGCGGCCAATTCTTTCAGATGCCGCAACTTAGCAGTAGGTTTCAATCCGCAGAGCGCAGGAAATCCACGCTCCGAACTTCGACGTTTGATCTGAAAACGAGTAAATCCAGCAAGACGGCGATTGACAAGAAGAAGATGTGCGTTCTACTACTAAGTTTAAGTGAAAACGAGGCTTCCTTTCCTCACAGAACGAGATCCCGATTCCGGTTATGTGACTCATGCCAGCGGGTTTCCGGGCCTAAAGGGCTACGGATGCTCCCCTCAGGAAGCGAAAAGAGACGCCGCCGAACAGGTGTGTGCGCGGCTCCACGATACCCAGTTTCAAATAGACCCCTCCTTGGACTTCGTCTCGTTGGATGTAGCTGAAGTCGAAATCTCATTTGTTGAGGAAATCTAGACCCACCCACCATGCCCACCGCCATCCCAATCTCCCTCAAAGTCTGGGGCGACCTCGCCTGTTTCACCACGCCTGAGGCGCACGTAGAACGCCTCTCTTACCCCGTCATCACCCCGTCCGCCGCGCGCGGCATTCTTGAGGCTATTTTCTGGAAACCCCAAATCCGCTACGAACTCGACCGCATCACAGTCTTGAAGCCGATTCGCTTCACCTCGATCCGCCGTAACGAGATTCAAGGCACCGTCACGGTCAAAGGCGCCGCCGGCGTCAACGCGTGGATGAAAGACCCGTCCGGTTACGAACCCTACCTCGTCGATTCCGCCGGCCGCGACGATGTGCAGGGCGAGAACCGCACCCAACGCAACAGCGTGCTCCTGCGCGATGTCGCCTACCTGCTCGAAGCCCGCCTAATCGTCAAAAACCCTACGCCCGCCGACCCGCCAGCGAAATACCGCGAGATGTTCGCGCGCCGCGCCGCACAAGGCCAATGCGTCCGCCAGCCCTGCCTCGGCATTCGCGAATTCGCCGCCTTCTTCGCCCCGCCCGACGGCACCGAAACCCCCGCCGACGAAACCCGCGATCTCGGCGTCATGCTCTACGATCTCGACTTCCCCACCGATGGCCCCGTTGGCGCGCGCCCGCCCGAGTGCGCCCTCTTCGGGCCCGCCAAGCTCGTGGGCGGCGTCCTCGAT
>JBKJRG010000378.1:0-16470 GCA_046594805.1 Opitutaceae bacterium
TCACCCATCATTGTCCAACCGCCGCTGAGCTGGCGCCGTTGGGAAGGAGAAAAAACCCGCGCCCCCGCCGGCCCCCTCCCGCCCCGCCCTTTCGTTACCATTTCGCCCTTGTCTCGCCTGCGCCGCGGCACTTTCTGGGGTCCACCCCCATGAAGCAGCTGCTCCCGCTCTGCCTCGTCGTCTGGTTCGCTTCCGCCGCGCGTGGAGGCCCCGCGGAAGCTGCGATCCTCGCGGCCATGCGCCTGTCGGAGCAGCCGAACTACAGTTGGGTCGCCACCGTCCTCGATGACGCGCGCACCTACGACATCCAGGGCCAGACGAGCCGGGAAGGCTACTCGCGCGTGAAAATGCCGCTGATTAATTCAGTGCGGCGCCGGCTCGGCCGTACCGCCACGGACACCGACGTCGAGGCGATTTTCAGGGGCAACCAGCAGTGCGTCCTGCGGACAGAGGACGGTTGGAAGAAAGTCGACGAACTTCCGTGGTACACCGAGGAAGCGCCGCCGGATTTTGGCGGAGTCCGCAGTTCGCCCCGCTCCCCGGCCGGCATGGGCATTCCTTCCGGAGTCAGGGTGACCACCGGCTCGAGCCTTGGATCACATCGTGGCGGCTCGCGCAACGGGCCGGAGGAAGACGAGCCGCGCGCCTACAGCAACCTCCAACTCGGCATTACCCACCCGCACGAGGATCTCGGCGTGATTGTCAGCAGCCATCAGGATTGGATTGTCGATGCGGATGGCGTGTCGGGCACCCTGACCGATTTGGGCGCGCAACTGCTCCTGGTGCGCGATGGCCAGAAAGAGATCGAGCCGCGGCGCGCGGCCGGCACTTTCAAGCTTTGGATTCGCGGTGGCATCGTCACGAAATACCAGGTGAAGCTCGAGGGCGTGCTCTCCGTCGTCACCAAGGCGGGCCGGAAGAACATCGAGGTGCACCAAACGGTGAACACCGTGCTGAAGGACGTTGGCACCACGCGCGTCGAGGTGCCCGACGAGGCGCGGCGCAAGTTGGGAACGTAGCAAGTTCAGTGTAGGGGCGTCGCTTGACGACGCCCGCGAATACCTCTCGTGCTACCGCCGCTGCGGGCGTCGACAAGCGACGCCCCTACAAAAATCGCGTTGGGACAAGGCACTCCATCTTTCCCGCTACCCCTTGCTCTTCGTCCGCGGCGCGATCCCGGCCCATCGCCCCATGTCACGGTGGATCCGGGTCACCCGCTCCACCTGGCCTTTCGCCGGGAAGCGCTCGTAGAATCCTTCGTTGCGGAACTCGCGCGCTTGTTCGGCCCAAGGCGCCAGCCGTGCCTTCCAGCGCGCCACCCGGCCTTCCGCCTCGGCCTTGTTTTCGGACGCGAGATCGGCACAAACCCGGAGCATGGCTTTGAGCGTCACTGGCTTCGTGACCATGTAACCGCTGTTGCCCCAGGCGTCGCCCCAGACCTCCGCGGCGGCTTTCAGGAAATCGCGGACTTTTTCATAATAAGCCGCGGCCGCGCGCTTGTCGGTGCCTTCCGCCTCGATCTTTTTCCAGATCGATTTCACCCAGCGATGCAGCTCGTTGAACAGCTCCGCCTGCAGGATCCATTTCTCCTGCTTGCTGCGGCCACCGAGCCGGTTGATGCGGTAACGCAGCGGGCTGTCGCCCGAGCTGTAAAGCATCTCCGCGATGTGCGCCGCGAATCGCCGGTCGGGCTCGGCCCACGACACGCGCTCGTAGAGATCGATCAGGTGGCTCTTGTTGATCCGCGTCGGCGTCGAGTTGATGATCACGAACATTTCGGTCGCAAAATCTTCCGTGCGCCCGTCGAAGATCACACATGGCACCTGGATGTTCTTCGCGTCGTCGGGATGCGTGCGCTCGAAAAACTGCAGGGCCGCCAGTCGGTGCTGCCCGTCGATGATCAGGAATTTATCGTCCGGCTCCTGGAGGTGCCCGATGCCGCCGCCATGCTCGGAGGCGCGAAAGTTCAGTTTCTGCGCGGTGAAAAGCAGGACCACGCCGGGGATGGGCGGCTGCGAAATCGCCGTCTCGTAGAAGTTCCGAATCGCGGCCACCTTGGCGCGACCGAGCTCGCGCTGAAACGCCTTGTCGCTGCGCTCGATCTTCGCGATGAACTGGCCGACATCGTCGTCCGCGGGCACCTCTTCCGCGGCGATGCCCGGCCCCGCTTCATCGTAAAACCGGCTGATGAATCGGACCTTTTGCAGGAGCTGCTCCGAAGGATAGGAGGCGAAGTAGAAGAGGGCGTCCTTCTGGCGAACTTGCGTGGCGATCATGGCAGCTTTGCTTTGGGGGTTGCGCGGCGGGAGACCTGTCGGACTCCAGTTAAGGGTGCAGGCCACGACAGACAATCCCTAAACCAGCGCCGCCGTGACGTTTCCGCGCTAGGCAGCTAGTTTTGCGAGGGTGGCCGCCAGCACGGCAACGCCTGCCGCAATCTCGCCTGGCGGAGTGAATTCATCGGGCCGATGGCTGAATCCCACCGCGGAAGGCACAAAAATCATGCTGGTCGGGCACACCAGTGCCATGAAGAGCGAGTCGTGATAGGCCCGGCTGATCATGGCTTGAAAAGGAAAGCCGAGCTCGGTAGAGTAGGCAGAGAGTTCACGGATGAAGCTTGAACCGACCGCAGTTGTCAGTGCTTCGCGGAACTCCCCACCCCTCATCAAACCGGACAGGCGGATTTCCCGCATCCGGCTTTCCGTGGTCGTTCACCGCACGCGCTATCGAGGCCGTCCTCTTCGCGGTGCGACACAGTGTCCGTTGAGGCGCGTGAACCTTCATTGTCGTTGCTATCTCCCGGATGGGAGCCATCGCGCGGTCCTGCGCTTCGCTGTTCACCTCGACCAAGTGCGGCCCCTTCGCTCCAGCCCCGTTACGGGCCTTCGTCGCTACTATGAACCGCTCCGACTTCTCCTCCGGGCGAACAGGCCTTGCGGGTTCACCGCTTGTGCCCGCCGTCGGGCGTCGCCGCCCACCGGGAGAGATCTCATCCCTTATCCCACCCACCCTTCCGAGCATTCCACCCCCGCCGACCCCGCCGCAGTGATGACCGGACAATACGTCGTTCAAGCCTCTCCCGTTCTTCACGGGGTTTGCTTTGGTCCGGCCCTGGCAGCTTTCGCCGTCTGTGAAGCGGCTCGGCTCTGCGGTTGTAGTGCTTTCGAGGCTCATTCGATGAGGTTGACCTTCGTTGCGGACTGCTCGTTCGGCTCGCGGCTGCTCTCCACCTGTCCTCGCGGACACGCAGTTGCCGCACCTTCTCGGCGAAACGACCTAATTTGCCGGATGAGACTTTCACTCATGGTTGGTTGGTATTTGGGATCGCACTCGCAGGCGCCACGGATCGCGGAGACAATCGCGGGGTCGCAGGTCGCCGGCGGATCGGCGTTGAGGATTTCCTCGGCCCAACCGCAGCCGCGCCGTGCGGCGGCCGCGCGCGCGAATTCCCGGATTTCGGCGAGCATGCCGTCGCGCCGGACGAGGTCGATGTCGCGCACGTCGATTTCCAAGGTCACGTCGCGCGCAATGCTGTTGACCGCGCCTGGCAGGACCTTGATCAATCCGCAGGTTGCGACGCTGTTGATGTTGCCGGTGCCGCGGGCCGCACTTTCCACCGCCAGCATGATTTCAGCGGCAGCCAGCGCCGGATCGTTCCGCTCGGGCATCAACACCGTCCCGGCGTGACCCCCGCCCCCCGTCAATTTAAGCCGGAGCGTGGCGGGCGCGGCGATGGCCGTCACCACGCCGATCGGCACCCCCGTCTGCTCGAGCCTTGGGCCCTGCTCGATGTGCAACTCGACAAACGCATGATAGGTGCCTGCCGCCAGCGGCACATCGCTCACGTTACCCTCGCAGCCGGCAGCCCGTCGGGCGGTTTCGAGCGTCCCGCCTTGCGGGTCCCGCAACCGCGCCAGCTTCGCCTCGCTCAGCGTGCCGGCTATGATTCGGCTCCCGAGACATCCGAGCGCAAAACGCGTGGGCTCCTCCGCGGTAAACATGATGAGTTCGATGGAACGCCGCGGCTGAAATTTCGCGCGCTGCAGCGCCCGAATGGCCTCGAGCCCGCCCAGCACGCCGACCACGCCGTCGAACCGCCCCGCGTTGGGAATCGCGTCGGTGTGCGAGCCGGTCGCGACCGGCGTCGCGGCCGGCTCGGTCCCCCGCCATCGGGCGAACGTATTGCCGACCGGATCCTCGCGCACTTCGAGCCCGGCGGCGCCATAAAGCTCCTTCAGGTAAGCCCGTGCCCGGCGATCGGTCTCGGTGAAAAGCACCCGCGTGACCGCCGGATAAGGGGCATCGGAGAACCGCGCCAGCGCCTCGATTTCCGCCGACAGCCGATCCTGATCGATGGCGAGGGCACGGGGGGAAAACGACGGGACGGCGGTCGACATGGAAGCGGGGCTGGCTAGCAGGAAGCATGCTTACCAGCTACGGCGCTATTTTGAAATCCACTTTGTAGGTAGCGAGCTTGCTCGCGTTCCGAGGGCGCGAGCGAGCTCGCTCCCTACGAAAACCGGGTTTAAAAACACCCCTACAGGAAAAGCCACCCGGTCAACGCCAGGATGGGCAACAAGATCGGCAGGCTGTACTTGAACACGTAGCCAAAAAAACTGGGGCAAGCCACCTGTGCCTCCTGGGCAATGGAACGAACCATGAAATTCGGGCCGTTGCCAATGTAGGTCATCGCTCCGAAAAAAACTGAGCCCAGGCTGATCGCGATGACCAGCGCGGGTCGTTCCGCGAGCAAAACGCGCACCGCCGCCGGATCGCCCGGCGTGGTCAGCGCAAATGCGGCGGGCAGTTCCGCCGTCGTGCTGGTCAGTGCGAGCTGCAAAAAATTCACGTAGGTCGGGGCATTATCCAGCACCGCCGACAACCCACCCGAGGCGAAATAGTACTGCAGGGGACGCTGAAACCCCAACTCCGCGCCGTGCAACTCCAGATAGCCCAGCGCCGGCATCATCGTCGTGAAAATCCCGATGAACAGGAACCCGACCTCCTTGATCGGCGCGAAGGAAAACTGATTGCGGTGATGCACGGCTTTCGGCGTCGAAAGATAACTCGCAACCGCCGCGGCCAGCATCACGGCCTCCCGAATGAAAAACCGCGCCGGCAGAAACACCGCGCCGATCACCACGAGAAGAAAAAGCACGTTGCGCCCCCCGTCGAACCGCCACGTCTCGGCCTCAGGTCCGGCGACTCGTGGGACACTTCGCGGCGGGCGGGCAAAATTCCACCGGTCGAACCCATAGAAAACCGCCAGCAGCAGCGTGAGCGTGAACAACCATTCCTCGACCACGTGCTCGAGCAGCCAGAAAAATGGCACACCGCGCAAGTACCCCAGGAACAGCGGTGGATCACCGATGGGAGTCAGCGCGCCGCCAATGTTCGAGACGACAAAGATGAAGAATACGACGTGATAGGCTCTGACTCGGCTCCGATTCATCCGGATCCAAGGTCGGATGAGCACCATCGAGGCGCCGGTGGTGCCGATGAAGTTGGCCGCTACCGCGCCAACCAGCAGAAACACCACGTTGGCCAGCGGGGTCGCCTCGCCCTTGACCTGGAGATGGATTCCGCCCGATACGACGAAGAGCGACCCAATCAGCGCGATAAAGGAAAAGTACTCGTGCAGGGTATGCCCTACGACCGTCGCACCGGCAGGAATATTCAGGATGTAGTAAGCTGCCACCGCCGCCCCGAGCGTGAGGGCGATGTGGGGATAGTAGTGCTCCCAAAAGTGTTTCGCCCGCGGCGGCGTGAGCGGCATGCCCGCGATGAGCAGCAACAGCAGTGCGAACGGTGCAACCAGCCAGAGTGAAATGTCGCTGGGGACAGCGGCGAGCGGCAGCGACAGGAAGTCCATGCGTGCCGGGAGCAATGCGCCGGATGAGACCGACCTCAAGCCGCTTCGCTGCAAGAAATGACGCATCGATCCGGTGTCGCAACGGTGCATCGCTGCGAACAGCGGGGAAAGCGCCGATGATCATTCGACCCACCGTAGCAGCCAACTTGCCGGCAGGATGCCGGCGCTACCCAAGCCGCTCAGAACGTATGAATGAAGAGCCCCGAGCGGAGCTTCGGTTCGAACCAGGTGCTCTTCGGCGGCATGATTTGTCCCGCGTCCGCGATGTCCATCAACTGGGCGAGCGTGACCGGAAACAGCGAGAACGCGACGCCACCTTCCTGGTCCACGCGCTTCACGAGTTCGCCCGTGCCGCGGATGCCCCCGACGAAATCGATTTTCTTGCTCGTCCGCGGATCGTCCACGCCCAGCAGCGCAGCGAGCAGTTTGTCCTGCAGCACGCTCACATCGAGCCGGCCAACCGGATCCGCCTTCGGATCCGTCGGGCAGCGCAACCCGTACCATTTTCCCTGGAAATACATGCTGATCCGGCCCACCGCTGAGGGCGTGGGCGACGCGGCTTCCTCCAGCCCGAAGGTGGCCTTGACCTTCGCCAGGAAATCCGCCGGCGCGTGCCCGTTCAGGTCGGCAATGAGGCGGTTGTACGGCAGGATCTTGAGTTCGCTCGCGGGGAACATGACGCAGAGAAACCAGTTGTAGTCTTCATTTCCGGTGTGCTTCGGATTGCGCATTCGCCGCAGCCGCGCGACGCGCGCCGCGCTCGCCGCCCGATGATGACCGTCCGCGATGTAGGTCGCCGGCACGGCCGCGAAAGCCTTCACCCACTCCGCGCCGCCCGCGATCCGCCACACCGTGTGCTTCACGCCATCGGGCGCCGTGAAATCGTGCAGCGGTTTCTCCCTGGTTTTTGCGTCCACCAAAGCCGTGACGGCCGCCTGGTCGCGATAGGTGAGAAAAACCGGCCCGGTGTCGGCGCTCAGCGTATCGATCAACTTGGTGCGGTCGTCCTCCTTGTCCTTGCGCGTCTTCTCGTGCTTCTTGATCAGCCCGGCGTCGTAATCGTCGACGTGGCAGCCCGCGACCAATCCGCGCTGCCGGTGCGCGCCCATTTGCTGCTGGTAAACGTAAAGACTGGGCTCGGTCTCGCGCACCAGCACGCCGGCCTTTTGCAAACCCTGCAGGTTTTCGCGCGCCCGCGCGTACACCGCGTCGCTGTAGGGATTCGTTCCCGGGGGCAGATCGATTTCCGCGCGATCGACATGCAGCAGGCTGTGGGGCTTGCCTGCCGCGAGAGTCGCCGCCTCGGCGGCGTTGACCACATCGTAGGGCACGCAGGCCACCTCGGGCGCGTGGGCGGGTGTCGGGACAAGACCTTGGAAGGGATGAATGCGCATGGCGGAAAAAACAGACTGAGGTTTTCCGCGCGCAGAACGCAAGACGTGGAGCGAAGTACGCCCGCCTCACTCCAGCCACCTCGGTTGGTAGGGCTGGCACTCGGCGCTCCCGCGGCTGCGGGAGGCGCGGAACGCGCAGGCGAAAACCTGGGTTGTGCGCCCAACCGCCGCGCGACGGCGTGGCGGCAAGCGCCATCCCTGCCGGAAATAGCGGCCCATTCCCTAGCGCCCATTGTCATCCATTAGATGACAACGGTCCGCGACACCCGAGGCACTCTTTGCCCTACGTAGAACGCGGGCCGCCACGGGCTATTTGTCATCTAATGGATGACAATCGAGCCGGGCACTTCACGGCACAAAAAAAGCCCTCCAAGACGGAGGGCTTTCGAAAATGAATCGGGTAATCGCGCGCCGCGCTTACTTCTTCGGCTGTCCGCGCTTGAACTTCGAGGTGAACTTCTCGACGCGGCCGGCCGTGTCGACGAGGCGCTTCTCGCCGGTGTAGGCGGGGTGCGAGTCCATGGTGACGTCGCGCGCGAGGACGAAATATTCCACGCCATCAATCTGCTCCTTGCGGGCGGACTTGATGGTCGACTTGGTCAGGAAACGGCGCCCGGTACCGATGTCCAGGAAGCACACGTTGTTGAGAGAGGGATGGCCTTCGGGTTTCATCGCGGTAAATCCTTATCCTTGGCGGGCCTTGTAGCGCGGCTCGACCTTGTTGATCACGTAAATCTTGCCCTTGCGACGCACCACCTGGCACGCCGGGTGGCGCTTCTTGGCGGACTTGATGGAGGAAACGACTTTCATAAAAGGCGCCAAAGCATAGCTCGCCCTGAGCCCTGTCAACTGAAATGTCCCCGCGGCCGGACCTGCTTTTAAACTTCCGTGCAGTTCGGACGAAAGGCTCACGTCTTCCGCGACCTACGCGCCGAACCGGGCCCCGCATTACGCGCCTTAATTCTGATCCGGATGCTCCGGCTCATCCGCGAACAGCCGCCACTCCGCGCCTTCGCGCCCCAGCACAGTGCGCCACAGGCTGTCGTCCTGGGTGTGAGTGAGCAAATCCTCCGGGACATCCGTCACAATCCACGTGCGCTGCTTCATCTCGTTCTCGAGCTGCCCGGCCGACCAGCCCGAATAGCCGAGGAACCCGCGGACATGCGTGCCCTCCTCCTCGAGGAGCTCGATCGCCTTGGCCGGCTCGACCCCGAAGTGCAGGCGAAAACCGTCGTCGCGCGTCTGCCACGCCGCGAGCACCAGCTGCTCGGTCTGCACCGGGCCACCGTTGAACAGCGGCACCTTCCCCAGGGGTCCCAGCGCAAAATCCCCGCTCATTTCCCCGAGGCGCTTGACCAGCGGACGATTGAGCACCACGCCCATCGCGCCTTCCGCGTTGTGGGCGGACATCAGCACGACGCTGCGCCGAAAGTTCGGATCGCGCATGGAGGGATGCGCCAGCAGCAGGGAGCCGGCCAGCGTCTCCCGGGTAGTTTTACGGCGCTCCCGCATGGTGAAAAAAAGACCGACCCCCGGACTCGCTCAAAGTTTCAATACCTTGATGCCGGCATCCACCAACAAGGGTGCCACCAGCGGATCGTTAAGGTAATCCGCCCGATATTTAATCTCCGCGATGCCCGACGCCGCCAGGATCTTTGCGCAGTTGATGCACGGGAAATGCGTCACGTAGGCCACGCAACCTTCGACCGAGCTCCCGCGCCGCGCGGCATCCGCCACCGCGTTCTGCTCCGCGTGCACCGTTGCCTGCTCATGGCCGTCCCGCAGCCGCGAGACGTGCGGGGCGGCCGGGAGGAACCCGTTGTAACCCGCCGCGACGATCCGGTTCTTGCGCTCGCCGCCCGTGACAATGACGCAGCCGACGTGCAGACGCTCGCAATTCGAGCGCGACGAGATCAACACGGCGGTCGCCATGAAGTATTCGTCCCACGAAGGCCGGTGTGGAAAATTGGCCGCGGCATCCGCGATCAAATCCACCGGGAGGATGGGGACGGCGGGAACGGCCGGCGTATCGGGAGTCTGGGCGGGCAGCGCGGATAGGCTCATGAAACTGCGGGCGACTCTGGACAGGTTGGCCCGCGCGGGCAACCTTCGGATGAATTTTGTAGGGGCGCCGTTGGCCGGCGCCACTTTGTAAACGCAAGCCGGCACCCGGCCGGCGCCGCCCCTATGTTGATCTCCCCATGCAACGCACGCTTCAACCCGAGCTGCTCGATTCCCTGCCTCCCGGCCATCCGGCGGCGGAGCAGAATCGCCGCGACCTGCGGCTCACCAACGCAATCGTGGGCAACGAGCGTTGGTTTGCGCGCCTGCTCCCACGCCTGCGACGCGCCGGGGAAAGCATCCTTGAAATCGGCGCCGGCGTGGGCGACCTGGGACTCAGGCTCAGGCGACACGGCGTGCCGGTCGACGGGCTCGACCTCTGGCCGCGACCAGCGGCCTGGCCGGCGGAACGCGCCTGGCACGTCGCGGATCTCCGCGCGTTTCCCGGTTACGATCGCTACGCGGTCATCGTGGGAAACCTGATCTTCCACCAATTCAAGGAGGCGGAGCTGGCGGATCTTGGCGCGAAACTGCGCGGCGCGCGCGTGATTTTGGCGAGCGAGCCGGCGCGCCGACGCGTTTCCCAGGCTTTGTTCCGCACCCTCGGCCCGCTGCTCGGCGCGAACTACGTCAGCCTGCACGACGCGCACGTGAGTATTGCCGCCGGATTTCGCGACGATGAGCTGCCGCGGCTGCTTGGGCTCCCCCCTGCCGAGTGGGATGTATCCTGCCACACGACCCTGCTCGGGGTTTACCGCATGATTGCCGTCCGGCGCGCATGACTTCCCCGCACCGGATTGAAATCATCGGCGGCGGGCTGGCCGGTTTGTCGCTCGGGCTTGCGCTGCGCCGGGCAAAGGTGCCCGTGACCCTCTACGAGGCCGGCGAGTACCCGCGCCACCGCGTGTGCGGCGAGTTCATCACGGGCCTGGCGCGCGCAACCATCACGCGGCTCGGCCTCGGCCCGCTCCTCGCCGACGCGCTGGTCCATCGTGAGCTGGCCTGGTTCATCGGGGAGAATCCGCCGCGCATGCAACGCCTCCCCTCGCCTGCGCTCGGGCTCAGCCGCCACGCGCTCGACGCCCGGCTGGCAGACGCGTTCGTGGCGGCAGGCGGCGAATTGCAGACCGGCACGCGTTGCACCGATCTCGCCGCCCGCGCCGGCCGGGTTTTCGCCACGGGGCGGCGTCCAGGTCGTTCACCCTGGCTCGGCTTGAAGTTTCACGCCCGGCAGCTCGCGCTAACGCGTGAACTCGAACTGCACCTTGGCACCGACGCTTATGTCGGATTATCGAAAGTGGAAAGCGGGGCCGTCAATGTGTGCGGGTTCTTCCGCCGCCGTCCGCTGAACGGCCGAGGGCCTGCGCTCATGCTCGCGTATCTCCGCGCGACGGGACTCGACGCCCTCGCGGCCCGGCTTGACGCAGCCGAGATCGATGCCGACACCGTCTGTGCCGTCGCCGCGCTCGCCTTTGATCGCCGGGTGGCGCGCGGAGAACGCGTCGTGCTCGGCGATGCCTGCGCCATGATTCCGCCCTTCACCGGCAACGGCATGGCGATGGCTTTCCAGGGCGCCGAGCTCGCGCTCGGTCCCCTCGCGGCATTTGCGCAGGGCAAGACCGAGTGGCCGGCATCCGTGCGCGCCATCCAATCGGCGCTGCGGGCTCATTTCCGCGTCCGTCTTGCTTCGGCGGAAGCCTTGCATCCGTTCCTGCTGCGCCCCGCGCAACAACGCTGGTTCGCCGCTCTCACCCGCGCGCGACTAATTCCTTTCCGGCCGATTTTCGCGGCACTTCATTGATGTATCTCCACGCCCTCGCCACCGCCGTCCCTCCAACCGCCTACACCCAGGCCGAGTGCTGGGACATCGCGGAAAAGTCGACGGTGCGTGCGCGTTTGAAGAAACGCTCGATGCTCATCCTCCACACCATCCTGCGGGGCGAGCACGGGATCGCGAAACGACATTTTGCCCTGCCCAACATCAGCGGGGTGTTCGATCTTTCCCCCGACGAGCTCAACGCCGCGTTTCGGATCGAGGGCCCGCGACTCGCCAGCCGTGCGCTCGCCGCTGCGCTCGAGAAGACAGACTTGCGCGCCGAAGACCTCGACGCCCTGCTAATCTGCACCTGCACCGGCTACCTCTGCCCAGGGATCACGAGTTATGTGGCGGAACAACTCGGCCTGCGACCCAACGCCTTCCTCCAGGATCTCGTGGGGCTGGGGTGCGGCGCGGCGATTCCCACGTTGCGCGCGGCCAGTCACATCCTTGCCGCGCAGCCTGGCGCCGTGGTGGCGTGCGTCGCAGTCGAAATCTGCTCCGCCGCGTTCTATCTCGACGACGACCCGGGCGTAATCATCAGCGCCTGTCTGTTCAGCGACGGCGCGGCGGCAACGATCTGGCGCAGCACGCCTGGCCCGGGTGCGTTGCGCGCCTTCGAGTTCAACACCCTCCATGTGCCGGCCGATCGCGACAAGCTGCGGTTCGAGCAGCGCAACGGCAAGCTGCGCAATTTACTTCACCGCACCGTGCCGGAGCTGGCCGCGGGCGCAGTGGCGAAACTGTGGAGCGAGCGCAGCGAGCGCCCGGTGGCCCGCGTCGTCGCGCACACCGGCGGGCGTGACGTGCTCGAGGCCATTGCCCCGGTCGTCGCGCCACACGTGCTCGACGTCAGCGTCCGCGTCCTGCGCGAGCGCGGGAACATGAGCAGCCCGTCGGTCCTTTTTGCCCTGGAGGAAACCCTGCGCGAGGGTCCACCCAACGGCACCGGCGATTTCTGGCTCGTGAGTTTCGGCGCCGGCTTCAGTGCGCACAGCTGTCGGATCGGCACGGGCTAGTTTTCCCTCTGTCTCTTTATCTTTCTCGTTCTCTTTCTCCCGTGTGGCCACTGAGGGAGAAAGAGAAAGATAAAGCGAAAGAGTCCTCACGGCGCGGGTCGGAATCGTGCTCGTGCTCGTGCTCGTAATCGTGCTCGATCCGAAAGCTGCAATCCGGAGCACGAGCACGATTAAGAGCACGACGCTATCCTCCCCCAAAAATGCCCGCCACCCTCCAAGCCCTCATCGACTACGCCGACACCCGCACCCGCCGCGCGGCGTTCAAGGATGCACCGGGCGCGTTCAACGGACTGCAGGTCGGCAATAATGGCCGCGTGACCAAAATCGGCGCGGCGGTCGACGCCGGCGCCATTCCCTTCGCGAAGGCGGTCGCGGCGGGCGTCGATCTCCTCATCGTCCATCATGGCATGTACTGGGACATGCCGCGCCCGTTGACGGGGCCAGTCTATGACCGTGTCGCCACGCTGATTCGGGGAAACTGCGCGCTCTACTCGAATCACCTCCCGCTCGACGGCCATCCCGAGATTGGCAACAATGCGCTGATCGCCCGTCAACTTGGACTCGCGCGCACCCGGCCGTTTCTGTTTCGCGATGGCGAGCACATCGGCTGCATCGCCGATGGGGCGATCCGGCGAACTGCGTTGAAGGCGAGGCTGCAGAAACACTACCGGCGCGTCGTCGCGATCGAATATGGCTCGATTACGCCGCGGGCAGTGGCGTTTTGCAGCGGTGCGGGCAACAGCGCGGTCCCCGAGCTGGCGGGCGCGGGCGTCGACACGCTGGTCACCGGGGAATTGCGCGAAGAGTGGTTCAATCGCGCGCAGGAGGAAAAGTTGAACCTTTATCTCTGCGGACACTACGCGACGGAAGTGCACGCGGTGAAGGCCCTCGCGGCCGAGCTGGCGCGGAAATTCAAACTCCCGTGGAAATTCATCGCGACAGACAATCCGTTGTGAAGCAGATCGAGCAGGAAGCCAGGAAACCATGAAGGTGCGGAATGGAGCGTCGGACCAGTCGCTCTCGATTCCGCAGTCCGATTAGTTTTAGCTTCAGTTCCTGGCCTCCTGGCTTCCTGCTCAAGCCTTTCCGATGAAAAAGATCGCCATCCTCAATGGACCGAACCTCGACCGGCTTGGCCTGCGCGAGCCGGAGATTTACGGTCGCGCCACGCTGGCCGATCTGGAAAACGCGTTACGAGCCGAATTCGGGGGCGTGGCCCAGCTGGATTTTTTCCAGTCGAACCACGAAGGGGCGCTGATCGACAAGGTGGCCTCGCTGGCCGATGCCAGGTTCGACGGTGTGGTGATCAACGGCGGCGCCTTCACCCATACCAGCGTGGCCCTGCGCGACGCGCTGCTGGGCGCCCACCTCCCCACCATCGAGGTGCACATCTCCAATATCTACAAACGGGAGGAGTTCCGCCACACCTCGCTGACGGCGCCCGCCTGCGTGGCGGTCATCACCGGACTGGGCCTCGAGGGTTATCACGCGGCGATCCGGTTTCTCCTGAAGGGTTGAGTCGATGGCCGACACTTACTGGCTGGTTTGCCACACGAAGCCGCGCTGCGAAAAGAAGTTCGCGGCGCTCCTCGCGGCGGAGAAGTTCGAGCATTACCTGCCGTTGGTGCAAAGCGTGCGGCGCTACGGCCAACAGACGAAGCGTTTCACCAAGCCGCTATTTCCCGGCTACGTTTTCACCCAGATCCCGGTCGAGAAAAAAGCCCGGATCTACCAGCAGGATCTACTGGCCCGCGCGATCATCGTGGAGGACGAGGCGACTTTCCTGCGCCAGCTCGAGGATGTGCGCAAAATCGTGGCCTCCGGCCTCGAGTTGAGCGTGATGCCGCTGCTGACCAAGGGGCGGCGCGTCAAAATCGTCGGCGGCCCGCTGCACGGCCTCGAAGGCTTCATCGACAATCCGGAAAACCCGAAGGGCGTCGTGATCTCGGTGGATGTTTTGCAGCAGGGGTTGCTGGTCAAAGTGCCGGCGGAGAATCTGCACCCGCTGGCGTAGGTGCGGGCTGTTGGGCTGATGGTAGGGCTGGCGCTTGTCGCCACGCCGTCGCACGGCGCGCGGGCGCATACCTCGCATTCCTGCTCTCATTTGCCGCCCGCGGGCGTGGGGCTTGGGTGGTCGCTCGAGTGCAGCACGACGGCGTGGCGACAAGCGCCAGCCCTACCCCCGGAGACAAGCCGAGCGCTGACTTGGATACTACCCTAAACCATCGCCCACACCCAGACCACCCCGTGCAACGCCGCGCAGGCGACCAGCGCAGCGGCGAGATCGTCCGCCACGATGCCCCACCCCGCCGGCAGCACCTGGAGCCGCCCGATGAAAAGGGGCTTCCAGATATCGAAGAGTCGAAAAAACGCGAAGCCGCCGAGCAAAACGGCCCAGACCGGCCACACCCGCGTGAGTGATCCCCAGCCGATAAAACACAACGGCACGGCCACGACTTCATCCAGGATGACCATCCCGGGATCCTTTTTTCGCAGCCGCACTTCCGCCTCACCACAAATCCCGACGGCCAGGTAGCTCACGAGCGCGGTGAACACCAGGATCTCCGCCGCGCCCAGCCGGGCAAAGAAGACCTGAAAATACAGCAGGCCGGCCAGCGTGCCCCAGGTTCCGGGCGCGGGCAGCTTGCGACCCAGCGGCCCGAGCGTCGCGCAAGCCACCGCGATCCCCGCCGGTAACGCGCCGGCCCAGCGCGGGTGCGACAGGCGCATGGCTTAACTGAACAGCACGTGACCGTGCCGGCGAAAATAGGAGAAGCCCGACGTCACCGTGAGCACCGCGGAAATCGCAAACAGCCCCATCCCGATCCCGCGCACGCCGGTCACCCACCACTGCTCGTCGCCGATAAACCCGAAATCCTGCTGCAGCATCCGCGCCCCGATCAACCAGCCGATCGCATTGAGCTGGACGAACGTTTTCAGTTTTCCACCTGCGTCGGCCTCCACAATCTGGCCCTTCACGGCCGCCGCCATCCGGAGGCCGGAAATTGCGAACTCCCGGCAGAGGATGCAGAGCAGGAGCATCATGGCGACGATGTCGTGCCCCATGAAATTCTGCTTTTCGTTCACCAGCGCGATCATCAGCCCGAGCACCATCACCTTGTCGATGACCGCGTCCATGAAACGCCCGAAGGACGAGACCTCGCCGCGGTCGCGCGCGATTTTGCCATCGAGCCAGTCGGTCAGGGCGGCCGCGATAAACAACCAAAACGCCGCCACCGCGGCATAATCGAAATCCGCATACATGAGCCCCACCACCAGGAACATCAGCGGCACGCGGGAGATCGTGAGCAGGTTCGGCAGGTTCATCGGCAGCCAGTGAAAACACGCGGCGGGCCATGCACGCAAGCGTGGACCATGTCAGCGGCGATACGCGCCGAAGCACCGCTTTTGCAGCGACCCCGGCACCTCGCCGCCGGTGGCACCGTAGGGGCGCAGACTTGCTGCGCCCTGCAAACGATCGAATGCCATTTCAGGGCGCAGTAAGACCGCGCCCCTACCAGGCGGCGACCATTGCCGCTGGCCGTCGTAGTCTCCCGCAAAAACGCAGTCGCCACGCGCCACAGACTGGCTTTCTCTCGCCGCACCTTGCCGATGCGCCATTGCATTTACCCGGGGACCTTTGACCCGATTACGTATGGTCACCTCGATGTGCTGTCCCGCGCCGCCAAGCTGTTTGGCCGCGTCACGGTGGCTGTCGCCGAGAGCGCCGGCAAGGCGCCCCTCTTCACCCCCGCACAACGGGTCGCCATGATTAAATCGAGTGTGGCCAATCTGCCCCATGTGAGTGTGACCACCTTCACCGGTCTGTTGGTCGAGTTCTGCATGGCCCAGAAGGCGGACGCCATTATCCGCGGCTTGCGCGCCCTCTCCGATTTCGAGTTCGAATTCAACATGGCCCTGATGAATCGCCATCTTGAGCCGAAAATGGAGACGCTTTTCGTCATGCCGAACGAACAGTTCAGCTATACCAGCTCCACCTTGGTGAAGCAGGCGGCGAAATACGGCGGTGACGTCGCCCATTTTGTCCCGCCGAATGTGGCGGAGGCGTTGAAGCGCGCCTTCAAGGCCAAAGCCTAGGCAGCCGCCAGCTCAGCGAGCTGGCCTACAGCCCGGCAGCCCTTGTAGGCCAGCTCGCTGGCACGTCATTCAGGCACCCTTAGTCTCAGATATCCTGTCCTGTCGGGCGGAAAGCCCGTGGGAGAATTTCCGTCACCTTTTGCTCGTCACCGCGTCTTTGCGGACCGCGTGCGTTCATTCACTTCTGGCTTCAGGCCGGCAGTTTTTACC